>WFSP01000001.1 GCA_015485995.1 Caldisericales bacterium
AAAACTTCTTCTAATAGCCCATCAAATATACCTAAATAAGTCCCAGTACAAACACCTTGACATAGATCCCGATAAAAGAGACAAAATAAAGGATAAAAACTTATGTTTTTCCTCTTGACAAAGATCGTAGTATCTTTTGTGAGGCAATTCGATCTATTGACACACAAATTTATTTTTGTATAATATCAAAATTTAATTTAAGGAGGAATGGATATGAAGAAAGTAATTACGTTAATTATTTTGACAGCTCTTGTTGTTACAATCTTTACCGGTTGCACTTCGGCAAAGAATGTAAGTGGTACCGTAAAGGGTGACGATGGAAAAGTTGTTGCAGGGGCAAGTGTTCAGATAGGCAAGTTTTCTGCTACAACTGATGCCGATGGACATTTTGTTTTTAATAACGTAAAACCCGGTAAATATATTTTAAAAATAAGTGCTGATGGAGCGGAGCCGTTTAGCGATAATGTCGAAGTAACGAAAGACGGATTATCCAAAAATGTTACTTTAAAATTTAATACGCTTGCAAAAATAAAGAGATCAGGTGTTTTAAGAGTTGGTTCCGACACCACTTATGCTCCTTTTGAATCCATTGATACTAAGGCCGGAAAGGCTGTAGGGTTTGATGTTGATATTGCAAATCTTATAGCTAAAAAACTTGGAGTAAAGGCAGATATTATGACAACTGATTGGGGAGGAATCATCCCTGCGCTTGAAACGAATAAGTTTGATGTAATCATTTCTGCAATGACTATAACCAAAGAGAGGGAAAAAGAAATAGATTTTTCAATTCCTTATTATGATTCCGGACAGATTATTGCCGTAAAAACAAGTAATAATTCGATTAAAGGCCCGGAAGACCTTGTAGGAAAAACTGTTGGAACTCAGATGGGAACGACAGGAGACTTTGCAGTTCAGAAAATTAAAGGGGCAATTGACAAAACGTACCCTGATATTCAGCTTGCGTTTGCCGATCTCGAACTTGGCCGTCTGGATGCTATAGTAAATGACTTTCCAGTTACCGCATTTTATTCCAAAGGCCATAAGGATATAAAGCTTGTTGGTAAGCTTCTTACGGTAGAGCATTATGGAATTGCGTTCAGGAAAAACGATACAGAGTTGAAAGATGCCGTAAATAAAATCCTCGAAGAGATAAAAACGGACGGCGAATACGACCAGCTCTATGTAAAGTGGTTTGGCAAAAAGCCAGGAAGCTAAGAAGCGTAGGAAGATATGCAATTTAAACTTGATATATTTGTTCAAAATTTTCCATATCTTTTGGGCGGTTTAAAACTTACCCTGGGCCTGACTCTTTTTGCTATGGTTTTTGGAATTGCGCTTGGGTTAGGACTTGCTCTTTTAAAAATTTCAAAGAATAGTCTCCTAAAATGGATTGCAACAATATATATTGAAGTAGTGAGGGGCACTCCCCTCCTACTTCAGATACTAATCGTGTATTTTGTATTTGCAAAGATTATTAGTTTAGATGCATTTACTGCAGGAGTTGTGGCACTTTCACTTAATTCAGCCGCATATGTTTCCGAGATTTTTAGAGCAGGAATTGAATCTATCCCGAAGGGACAAATGGAAGCTGCTTTATCCGTAGGGATGAATTATCCGCAAGCTATGAGGTATATAATTCTTCCGCAGACTATTAGAAGAGTTCTTCCTCCTGTTACTAATGAGATTGTTGCAATGTTTAAAGACACATCTCTTGTTATGGTTATGGGGCTTGCAGAACTTACTTATAGGGCAAAGCAAATTTCTGCAAGTACTGCAAATGTTATGACGCCTTATATAGCGGCTGGGTTGGTTTACCTTGTTTTTACGATACCTCTTACTCGCTATGCACAGAGGCTTGAAAGGAGGTTTAGCAAGGGTGCTTAAAACAATTAATCTTACTAAAAAATTTGGTGATTTACTTGTCTTTGATAATGTAAACTTTTCTATTGATAAAGGAGAAAAGGTTGTTATTATAGGCCCTTCAGGAGCGGGAAAAAGTACTTTTATACGCTGCCTTAACTTCCTTGAATTTCCCACGAGTGGCGAAGTATATTTTGATGGCAAAAAAATTGATGAGAATTCAAATTTACCTTTGACGAGAAAAAGGATAGGCATGGTTTTCCAGCACTTTAATTTATTTCCTCATCTAACTGCCCTGGAAAATGTAACTATAGGTCCCAAACAGGTTAATGGCTTAAAGGATAAAGAGGCCCAGGAAATAGCAATGCACTATTTATCGAAGGTAGGGCTTGATAAAAGAGTTAGCCACTATCCGAGCCAGCTTTCCGGAGGTGAAAAACAAAGAGTTGCTATTGCGAGGGCACTTGCTATGAAGCCTGACTTGATGCTTTTTGATGAACCTACTTCTGCACTTGATGTGGAAATGATTAAAGAAGTGCTTGATACTATAGAGAAAGTTGCTCTTGAAGGAATGACTATGATAGTAGTCACGCACGAAATATCCTTTGCAAAGGAAGTAGCGGACAGGCTTATATTTATGGCCGACAAGAAAATTGTTGAAGAGAGTACGCCTAGGGAGTTTTTTGAAAACCCACAAACGGACCGTGCAAAGAAATTTCTTGACAAAATTGTTAATATAGCTGTGTAAGGAGGAACAAATGGAAATAAAAGATTATGGAGAACACCTCTCCTCAGTTTTTCTAAGAAAAGCATTAAAAATTCATAGTGATACGAGAAAATATATGGGAGATTTTCTAAAAGAAGAACGAGGATTTATAGAAATACCGCCTGTTATAATTTCGGCTATTACGGATCCTTTGAATCATCCCACTACGAAATCGCAAGTAGAGGTATATGGTTATAAATATGAGCTTACTAAGAGTATGATATTTCATAAACAGATTGCCTTGCATACTCTTGATAAAATATTTGCGTTCTCTCCAAATATAAGGCTCGAACCGGAAGAACGAAAAAGAACTGGCAGGCACCTTATCGAATTTACTCAGATTGATGTAGAACAGAAAGGTGCAACAAGAGAAGATGTTATGAATTTGGCAGAGGATTTGGTAATTTATACGATTTCCAAATTGCTCGAGGAAGATTCTGATATTATAAAAAATCTCAATCGAAAATTAACTGTTCCTAAAAAACCTTTCAAAAAAATTACTTATGCTAAGGCATTCGAAAAATATGGTAAAGATTTCGAAACAAAACTATCGGAAGAAGCTGAAGAGCCATTTTGGCTAATAGATATTCCCATAATGGATAGGGAATTTTACGACAGGGAAGATCCTAAACGCCCTGGTACATTGTTGGATATGGACTTGATTTACCCGGAAGGATTTGGCGAAGCTTCTTCAGGTGGAGAAAGAGAATATGAAATTGATCAAATATATCGAAGAATTGCGAAAAAAGGGCAAACACCAGAACAGTTTAAGTGGTACATTGAATTTGCAAAAGAATATAGTTTGGTTCCTTCGGCAGGTTTTGGAATTGGAATAGAACGGTTTGTACGCTTTATTACCGGTGCAAAAAATGTTAAAGATGTAACTCTGTTTCCTAAAGCACCTGGAGAGTATTATCCAATATAGTTTTGCTTTTTCTTTGAATTCTTTAAGGGTGCGGGTAGAGATCTTTACTCGTACCCTATTTTTTAACTGTCATATACTCAAAAATAAAAAGACAAATGCCAATAACAATAATAATATCACCAATACTGTAAACACTGCTGATAGATTTCGGAAAAGGCAGAACAATACGGTCCCCCAAAAAATTAAGGTGAGTTTTGTTGTTCATTATTCTTGCATTGTAAAAGTATCCGAATTTTTGCAATAGTTTAACTTTTCCCGTTTCTCCTATAAGTTTTAATTTGCCGAGGTCTTGTGGCATATATCCGCCGTTTGCAAGAATAGCTACAAAATTCAGTAAAAAACCTGTCAAAGAAATCAAAATTCCTTTATAATTAATATTAAGCAAAAGAAATATTAATAAGATTATCAACGAGATAATATAGAGAAATGGAGTGAGCTTATTAAGACTGCTTGCCGCGAATTTATCATTGAATATCGCTATTTGAATAGCAAAACCAACAACTATTAAGTAACCTGCTTGTATTTCTTTGTTTTCTATTCCCCCGAATCCTCTGTTTATAATAATGGAAATAATGAAGGATAATAAAATAAGTACAATAAATAGCATTATTCTATTTGTGCATTTTCAGGGAAATATTTGGTGAGTTCAAGATTGGGCTTTTGGAGTAACTCTTCTATTAATGCGCAAAAGTTTTCGGCTATTTCCGGATCAAATTGTTTACCTTTTTCTTCTCTGATTTCTTGTAAAGCTTCCTTAATCGTTTTTGGATTTTTTCTGTATGGTCTTATACTTATCATTGCGTCAAATGAGTCTACAACTGTTATAATACGAGATCCAAGGGGAATTTTATCGTCCTTAAGTTTGCCCGGATATCCGTTTCCGTCCCATCGTTCATGGTGGTGTAGTATAATTTCAGGCCCGTTTCCAAATGCACTAAGATTTTTTACTATTTCTTCTCCTCTTTCTGGATGTTTTTTGATAACTTCGAACTCCTCTTTTGTAAGTCTGTCCGGCTTCTCCAATAT
>WFSP01000002.1 GCA_015485995.1 Caldisericales bacterium
ACTACCATATAGTCTTGCTGAAAATACGGTGATAATCTCAAGCACATCTTTAGCTAATTCTTCCTCAAAACTACTTGTATCCTCACCTTTGTTTATGATGACAACCTCTACTTCTTTTGCTTCACAGATAGCAAAGATAAGTTCTGCACCAAACCGTAATAATCTACCCTTATGTGTAATAACAAGCCTACCTGCTTCATTGTTAAGAATAGCATTTATAATCTTTTTTAATCCTTTCTTCCTGTAGTTTATTCCGCTTCCTAAATCACTAATTATTTCACAGTCCCAGCCATTGGATGCGCAGAAAACCTCTAATACTCTTTTTTGCTTTTCTAAATCCTCTTTTTGGTAGCTGGATGATACTCTTGCATAAGCTATCGTTTTCCTTTTGTAGTTCATCTTCCTCTTTGTTTCAGGTATCAGAGTAGATAATCTGTAGCGCCTCTGCCCTCCTTTGGTGTGTGCATCAGGGAGAAGCTTCCCCTCTTTTTCCCATCTTCTAAGAGTAGATATGGATACACCAAGTACATTAGCAGCCTCAGATATACTCAATAATTTTTCCATACCGAAATTGTAGCATAAAACTATCTACAGTCAACATATTTGATTAGGAAAACATAGATTTTAAAAAGCAGTTAATAAACCCTATCAAGTATAATTTTTATAGCAAAAATGTATTATTAGTAGCCAAGTATTTTTTTGGATATATTATTTTGTTTATTAACAAAATCTTCTTCATTGAGCCTTACAAAATGGCCGTTTTCAATAACTATCTCCCCGTTTATCATCGAAAAGTCAACCTGTTTTGCATCACAAAGAACTAACGACGCAACGGGATCGGAAAGCCCACCTGCAAATTCAAGCCTGTCTAACTTAAATCCTATAATGTCCGCTGCTTTACCCTTTTCTATAGAACCAACTTCCCTGTCCATTTTCAATACTTTTGCTCCACCAATCGTTGCTATTTCAAGCGCTTCCCTCGGCGTCAACGCACTCGCTCCATAACGCACACGCTGTAAAAGCAAAGCATTTCTTATCTCCATAAGGAAATTTCCCGTATCATTAGACGAACTGCCATCAACACCCAATCCAATGCGAACAGACGTATTTTTCATTTCAAAAACAGGGGCAATACCTGAACCAAGGCGCATATTAGATGTGGGGCAATGTGCCATTCCTACATTATTATTTGAAAGTTTCTGAATGTCCTGATCATTAAGGTGAACAAGATGAGCAAACCACGCACGGGAGTTAAGCCAACCAAGTTTTTCCATATAATCCACAGGCCTCAACCCAAATTTTTCCAAGCAAAATTTTTCCTCATCCTTTGTTTCTGCAAGATGTGTGTGAATAAGCAAGTTGTATTTTTCCGCAAGTTTTACAGTTTCCCTCATTAATTCTTCTGTTACAGAAAATGGGGAGCATGGAGCAAGAGCTATTTTATGCATCGCAAATGGAGAGGTATCATGGTACTTTTCCACAACACGTATCGAATCATTTATAATTTCCTCTTCTGTTTGCACTACAGAATCAGGGGGAAGACCACCATCTTTTTTCGATAGAGACATACTGCCCCTTGTTGCATAAAAACGAACTCCAGTAATATCCGCACCTTCCATTTCCGCGTCAATGAGGTCAGGATGGCCCTTAGGGAACAGGTATAAATGGTCCGTTGTCGTTGTCACCCCGCTCTTTATCAATTCCATAGTTGCAACAATAGCAGAAATCATTATGGCTTCTTCATCAATATTTTTCCATTTCTCGTATAAAAACGTAAGCCAGTCAAACAATTTAGCACTTTGTACCTCTGGAACAGCCCTAAAAAGAGACTGATAAAAATGATGATGAGTGTTTACAAACCCCGGCAAAAACAACATACCTTTGCCTGAAATTTCCCTGTCCTTTTCAAGGTCAGGTGGCTCACCATGCCCAATATCTTTTATCACATTACTTACAATATATATCCAACCGTCTTTAATCTCTTTTTTGTCTTTGCCAAATGTTGAGATAAGATCAATATTTTTAATGAGAGTTTTCATTTTTCTCATTCTCCTTTAACAAAGTATAAACAAGCTCACTTGTTGCAGGAATTTTAAATATTCTAACTCCGGTAGCATTGTGAATTGCATTGGTGATTGCAGGTGCTGTCGCACCCGTAACGGTTTCTGCAATTCCCTTAGCCTCATATGGACCTGTTTCTTCGGGGTCATAAACAGGTATTGTTTGAATTTTTGCAGGTGTATCTTTTGCGGTAGGAATAATGTAAGTGGAAAAGTTTACAGTTTTAAAGATTCCTTTCTCAATTTTGGTATCCTCAGTAAGCCCATATCCAAGGCCTTGAACGAATCCACCCTCAACTTGCGCCTCAAAGCCCTGCCTATTTACTACAATACCTCCGTCAACAACCTCTGCCCCCTCAGTTACTTTTGTTTGACCCGTTAAAGTATTTACTTCCACTTTCGCAAGGTGCGCGGAGTAAGCAAATATATGATGCGGAAGTCCGAAGGCATCTTTTATTTTCACGTTGGCAACAGGCATAAGGAAATAACCTTCCGTTTGTGGGAGATGATATTCCTTCTTTATGAGCTCTAAGGCAAGCTGCTCATACGTAAGATTTGTTTCTGGATGATTTTTAATGACGAAAGTTCCGTTCTTAGCAATTAAGTCATTTTTATCTACATCCAATATTTTTGCTGCTTTTTCTTTTAGAATTTTCATCATTCTGTCAGCTGCTATAACAGATGCACGCCCCCCTGTGTAAACACCTCTTGAGGCACTTGTAGGGCCAGAATCTTCTGTAAGGTCTGTATCTCCCAAAATTACCTTTACTTTATCAATAGAACATTTCATTGCTTCCGCAACAATTTGAGCATAGGATGTACCGGTTCCCTGGCCATAGTCAACTATACCAACGCCTACTATAAATCCACCATCTCCCCTGAATTTCAAAATTGCTCCACCATAATCGGGAAGGCCGACGCCAAGCCCTGTGCCCTGGTACGTCAGTGCGAGACCGATGCCTCTCTTTATCCATGGCTTTTTGGGATCTGATTTTTGCAGACTATCACGATTTTTCCATATATCCGTTTCTTTTATTCCATCAAGTACGGCAAGAGTTCCGACACTACTGGTGAGCTTATTGCCAATTGGAGCAGTATCTCCTCTCCTTAATGCATTTTTCTTTCTTAATTCTACAGGATCTATCCCAAGTTTTTCAGCAATAATATCCATTTGGGTTTCCATTGCAAAAGTTGATTGAGGGACACCAAAACCTCTAAAAGCACCGGCAACACCGTTATTCGTATAAACACAATATCCGTCAATATATACATTCGGAACTCTATAAGGCCCGCAAGCATGTTCTACTGATAAATTCAGCACAGGGCCCCCGAGCGAACCATATGCGCCCGTGTCAGCGTAAATTTCTGCCTTATTTGCCACAATAGTCCCATCTTTTTTCACACCGGTTTTATATTTCAAGGTCATTGGGTGCCTTTTCCAGTAAGAGATGATTGATTCTTCCCTGCTCAAAACAATTTTTACAGGACGTTTTGTTTTAAGGGCAAGTAAACCGAGAATCGGTTGAATTGTAAGTTCGTCTTTTCCACCAAACGCACCTCCAACAGGATATGAAACCACACGTATTTTCCGAGGATTTAAAGCAAGGCACCTTGAAAGCTGAATCTGGTCTCGCTGAGGATACTGCGAACCCGCATAAACTGACAACGTCCCATCCTCTTCAAGCTTTGCAACTCCTGATTCGGTTTCTAAAAAAGCATGTTCTTGTCTGCCTGTATAGTATGTGTTCTCCACAACTAAGTCTGCCTCTTCAAAGCCCTTTTCTACATCACCTCGAACAATCTTTGTATGCAAGTGTATATTTCCACTTTCATGGACCTTTGGAGAATTTTCATCTATTGCTTTTATCGGGTCATCTACAATTGGGAGGGGTTCATATTCTACTTCGACAAGTTCTGCCGCCTTTTCTGCAATTTCTTTAGTTTCAGCAGCAACTGCAGCCACTGCATCGCCTATGTAGCGTACCTTATCCTCGCAAAGTACAGGTTGGTCAGGTATTACTATACCAAATCCGTTTAAGCCAGGAACATCTTTCCACGTTACAACAGTTACAACGCCAGGTAATTGCTCTGCCTTGCTCGTATCAATATTTTTGATTTTTGCATGTGGATATTTGGACCGCACAATTTTTCCCCATAGCATATCAGGAAAAGAAAGGTCAGACATATATTTTATATGCCCAGTAGCTTTTTCAGCAGCGTCAATACGTGGAACAGATTTTCCTATGTATTTATAATCTCCCATACTTCCTACCTCCTTTCCCAATTATTATTGAAAAGTTCCAACAATCCCTCATAAAGAAGATTAATGCTCATATCTTGCCTGTATTTTAAAGAAGCCCGTACGTCAGAAATAGGGCTTACCACCCTCCATGCAAGCTGGGCAATATAACGTATCTTTTCGGGGCTATCAACAACAGAATCTTCTAAAGCTTTTTCTATATTTTTTCCTCTTACTATAGTTGGAGCAACAGCACCAAATGCCACAACAGCCCTCTGAAACTTATTCTTTTCTTTTAGTTTTTCAAGCTTAGCAGCAACATTTACTACTGAAATTGCAAGAGCATTTCTTTGTCCTAATTTTTTAAAGAATCCTGTTTCATTCTCTTTCATCTTCGGAAAGAAAATATCAACAAGAAGCTCATTGGGTTGCAGAGTTGTTCTTCCTGGGCCTACAAAAAAATCCTCCACTGAAATTACTCTTTCCCCTTTTTTACTTTTGAGTTTAAGCTTAGCTTCCTGAGCAAACAAAGCAGTGATTGTATCACCAGCCGGAGATGCATTTGCTACATTGCCGCCTATTGTACCCCTGTTTCTGATTTGAGGGGACCCAACGCTTCTGCAGGCATCAAGCAAAACAGATGCATATCTCTGAGCTTTATCAGATTCTACTATCTCGGAATGAGTAGTAAGGGGAAGAATATGAAGCTCATTCTCATCAGCATAAATTCCCTTTAACTCTTTAATAGAGGTAATATCAAGAATATGATTCTCTTTCACCATATTACTCTTTAGCCTAACAACAAGGTCGGTACCTGCTGCAAGCACCTTTACGTCACCTTTAAGCTGGTCCAGCAGCTCTAATGCTTCTTGCAACGTTTTAGCTCTATGATAATTAAGCTCCTTTATCATTTTCGTGAACCTCCTTCTCAGTTCTTACCTTTTTAATAACTCCTTTCATTACTGCTACTGCCTCACCTATAATCGAGATTGCAACTTCAAAGGGCGTTTCACTATTTATAGCAAGCCCAATGGGCGCAAAAATCATATTCAGAAACTTATCTGGAACACCTAACTCCCGCGCTTTATCAAAGCACTTCTTCTTTCTATTTAGACTCCCAATCATCCCTATGTATGCATATTCAATACCTTTTTCATAAAGTCCTTTTAGAATATCTGGATCTTCCTTTCCCCCAGCAGTAACAATTACAATATATGCACCGTTTCTTATGGACATTTCTCCAATACTTTCACTAAAATTTTGGTGGAAAACCAGTGCATTCCGAAAATTTTCTCTGTTTGCAAACTCTTCCCTGTTGTCCGATACGATTAGCTCGAAAGTATCGTCCAGAGAAAGTATATCGTGCAGTTTTTGCCCTATATGACCTGCACCAAAAATTATAAATTGAGGCTTCCTTCCTACATGCTCCATATATATTTCCACTGTCCCTCCACAAACCATTCCAAGGGAGCTGTTGTCCCCATCTTTTAGAATATATCTCTTAAACAAATTTTTATGAGTCCTAAAAAGCTCCTTTGCATTTTCAACTACATCTTTTTCCAGCATACCACCACCTACCGTACCGAAACTGCTACCGTCAGGTAAAATAACCATTTTAAAACCAACTTTTCCGGAAGTAGAAGATTCCGCATTCACGACTGTTGCAATTACAAATTCCCTCTCTTCTTCGATAAGTTTTGCTATCTTTTTATAAATTTGTTGCATCTATAAATCCTCCATTAGCCATATCTAATATTTCTTCCCTTGAGAGTTTATAATCTGCAAGGAAAATTGGCATAACCCTGTGGAAACTCGTCCCTTCTTTTGCAAACCCAGCAGAAGAGGGAATGCCAAGAATAAGCTTTCCTTCTTTGTATGCAATAAGAAATGTAGTGCCAGGCCACATAGGAACACCGTATGTAACAGTATTTACGTTCATTTTGTTTATTCCCGCAACTGTCCTGTCATCCGGGTCTACGGACATTCCGCCCATATAAATGATAATATCGGCTCCGGAATCAAATGCTTTTAATCCTTCTTCTTTAATGACATCGTCATCGTCGGGAAGTATTTTTCTTAAAAATACATTTTGCTTCATTTCTTCGAGATATTCTTCTATACGGAAGCTCATTGTTTCCTTCCGTCTTCCCTCTATGAATTCACTTCCTACTGGCAATATAGCAATCTTATGTGTTTTTATTGGCAGAACCTCTATTATGGGCTTGTATTTTTCCGCAACTTGCACAATATCATTCATTTCTTGTGTTGATATTTCTATTGGCATTACCTTACCTATTGCAACAGGTGTGTTCTTTCTCACAAAACTAAAGTGCCTTTTTGAAGCAACGCGAGAATCTCTAAGTAAATTAATTTCTTTAAGTCCTTTTTTATTTAGAAGAAGTACTCCATCAGTTTTAGAAAATAACTTTACCTTTGACTCACTTGGATCCGATAGAAAAAGATTATCTCCTTTAATCAACTCCATCATTTTTCGGCCAGCATCATCCTCATGAACAAACCCCTCATCTTTACCAAAAATCCATACATAATGTTTACCAATAGAAAGTAGCTTTTCTACATCAGGCTTTGCAATGATATGCCCTCTTTTAAATAACGGCCCTTTTTTAGCACCAGGAATTACTTCGGTAACATCAGCGCCAAGGATTTTTCCTATAGCCTCTTCAGTTTTTATTTTCTCCATATTTTTGTGCCCTTTCGTAATCTTCTCTTGTGTCCATGTCGAAAAGAATTTTATCCGTTTGCATTTCTAATATTCTAACTTTATCCTTATGTTCATGGGTTATATCGCGAAGAGAGTGATTCAATGAATCAAGTGATAAAATTTCCTTTTTCAAGGAAAATGGAATAATAATGGGATGCCCTTTTCGTCCATTAAACGCAGGGATTAAAATCTCCTCGTCTTTATAGTTAAGAATTAAAGTGTTTATAATCTTTTTGTCAATAAACGGATGATCAATTAAACCGATTAAGATAGCATCAGCCTTACTGATTGCAGATATACCTCTTTGAATAGACGAAAACATTTCTTTTTTGTATTCATCATTTACAACTGTTTTGAGTTTATCACTTTCCACTTCTATTGCCTGTTTTATATCACTTGCTTTATAACCTAAAACAAGTACAAGCTCAGTAAGAAAAGACTCTAAATATTCATTAAGCAGTTTATTAATAATTCTTTCGCCGTTTAAATCAAGCAGGGCCTTAAGTTCGCCCATCCGCTTGGATTCGCCGGCGGAAAGCAAAATTCCTTTAATGTTTTTCATTAAGTTCTTTACTTGCTTTTTCCACTGCCTTTATGATTTTCGCATACCCCGTGCATCTACACAAATTTCCTGACAGTCCCTCTCGAATTTCTTCATCTGTTGGATTGGGATTTTCAGTAAGAAGATACAGAGAAGACATTACCATGCCGGGAGTACAGAATCCACATTGAACAGCGCCCTCTTCAACAAAAGCTTTTTGAAGCGGGTGTAAATGGTCAACATCACCTACGCCTTCAATGGTTACTATATCGGCACCATCCGCCTGAGGTGCAAGAATTAAGCAGGAGTTTACATTTCGGCCATTGAAAAGAATAGTACAAGCTCCGCACTCTCCTTTTCCACATCCTTCTTTAGTTCCGGTAAGCTTTAATTTCTCCCGTATTACGTCAAGCAAAGTAATATTGGTTGGCACGGTTAATCTATACGGCTTTTTGTTTACTGTAAAATTAATCTCCATTTCCTGCATTTATCTCACCTCTTTTCGACGAAATAATGAGTCTTGCTATCCATCTTTTCCCTCATTCTTATTGCATCTACTGGACAAACCTGCATACACATCGCACAGCCGACACATTTATCTTCATCAAAATAAGGTTTTCTCTTGTCTGAATCCCACTCGATTGCAATGTGCCCACCATCTGTACAGGCTGAATAGCACAATCCACAGCCGACACATTTATCTTCAATGAATTCTGCCTTTGTTTCAGGTTTCGGCAGATTTTCTTGGGATTCTATATTTGGAAGCGCTTTTCCAATAATATCTAAAGGGGAATTAAAGCCCATATCCGTTAAATAATGAGCTAAACCACTTTTTAAATCTCTTATTGTGCGGAAACCATAGTGCATAGGCAGAGTGCAGAGCTGAACGTTAGAAGCACCCACGGCCATAAATTCAACTGCATCCCGCCAATTAAAAGCCCCGCCGTTTCCGGAAATTGTAATGTCTACGTTTTTAGCAATTTCTGCAATAGTTCGCAGCGTAAGTGGTTTGATTGCAGGACCAGAAAGACCTGAGTATGCACCTTTTCCGAATAAAGTCGGATATGGTTCAAAAGTTTGTATATCCACACCTAAAAGCGAGGGTACCGTATTACTTGCGGTAATTCCATCAGCACCGCCTCGCTTAACGGCTTTTGCAACTTCAACAATATCAGTAACTTGTGGAGTAATTTTTATAAGTACAGGAGTATCTCCTGCTGCTTCTTTTACCCATCTCGTTACTTTTTCTGTTGCTTCGATGCTTTGTGCAAGCATTTTTCCAGCTTCTTCCCCCATACTTCCTTGTGGGCAGCTAAAACTGCATTCTATCAGGTCCGTTCCCACTTTTTTAAGTCTCCACACAAGTGTTTGCCATTGTTCTTTTGTAGAGCCCATAATAGAGGCTGCGATCATCTTATTTGGAAAAGCTTTTTTCAGAGCTATTACCCTACGCTCAATTTCATCTATGTGGTAGGCAGAGATAAGGTCAATGTTACCAAGCCCCATAACTTTTTTATTCATAGATCCAAACGAAGACATCATAGGGTATTTTAAGTCAACAGAGTTTCCTTCAACCGATGTAGTCTTCAAAATTACTCCTGCCCAACCTGCTTTAAGGCCATTATAAGCAATTTCCAATTCATCCGTAGGTGGGGCTGCTGACAACACAAACGGGCTGTCTAAGTGGATGCCTAAAAAATCAATAGAAAGATCCTTTTCTTTATACATCATTTTCCTCCTTTCAAGAATTGGGCGATACTCTTTGCAGCCTTTTTTCCGTCGGCAACACTTTCAACAACAGTACTTGCCCCCCTTACAATGTCTCCACCTGCAAATACACCTTTCAATGAAGTCATAAGATTTTCATCAACTTCTATAAGTCCTTTCCTATTTTTACTTATTTCAGGGAAGAAATCTGCTGCCTTTTGCCCTATTGCAATAACAACATCAGTTAGAGGAATAAGAAAATCAGAATTCGGAATTGGCTCAGGATGTCTTCTTCCAGATTCATCCGGAGAACCAAGGTGTGCTCTGGTTACAAGTAAGCCCTCAACTGAATTATCACCCTTTATTTCTTTCGGCATAGCAAGAAATTGAAAAGTAACCCCAACATCTATTGCCTCGTCTATTTCTTTTTTGAATGCCTTTAGCTCTTTAATTCCCCTTCTGTAAATAACTTCTACGTCCCTACTAGGGTCTTCCATTTTTAGTGCCGCAGCAACTTCCACTGCCACGTTGCCGCCGCCAATAATACCCACTCTATTCCCAACATTGGATTCAACTCCAGCTTTTATATTTCTTAAAAGTTTTCTTGAGTGATGAACACCTTTCAATTCCTTGCCCGGTATATCAAGATCAAGTTCGTCTATCAATCCTGTTGCAATAAATATTGCGCCAAATTCACCTTGCACGTCTTCTAATCTTTTAACCTTTCCATCTCGAACATCAGATACAAAATAATTATGCAAAAATTTCACTTCTCTTTTTTCAATTTCTTCAGGCAATCTTGTTTTTGAGACCTCTTCTGCCGGTACTCCTCCAAGCAGCTTTTTTTCAAAAACAACCGTTTCGTAACCAATCTTCCTAAGCTCTCTGCTACATGCAAGGCCAGCTGGCCCGCCACCTACAATGGCAACTCTTCCTCTATCAGCAGGCGGCAAAACAAGATTCTCGGCAGGATCTGTATTATCCGTAACATAGCGGTGTAGCTCTCTAATTTTTACCGGATAATCTATTGCGTTCCTTGTGCAAGCACTCTGGCAAAAGCTTTCCTCTGGACAAATTCTTCCACATGTTTCGATCAACGGATGTGCTTCCTCAAGAATCTCTCTTGCACCTTTCAAATTCCCGCTTCTAATGGACTGGATAAATTCCGGAATTGGAATATTTGTAGGGCATGCTGATTGACAAGGAGCATCATAGCAATAAAGGCAACGCTCTGCCTCTATTAATGCCTGTTCATTAGTCAAAGTCTTTTCAATTTCCTCCATAGCTCACTCCTTTCTTTTTCTTTAGCTTTCATTATATAACTCCTACAATGAGTGTCAAGTTTTAATTGACAATTTTGTATTCTACCCTAATTTTTGGAATCGGTAAAATTAAAGCTATTCGTTTCCTACAATAATAACAATTTCTCCTTTTATATTTCTATTTTCTATCTCAGCAAAAACTTTCTTTGCACTGCCTCTTATTGATTCTTCGTAAATCTTTGTAATTTCCCTTACAACGGCAACTTCTCTTTCTTCACCAAGTGCTTCAATCAGATCTTTAAGAAATGTTTTTACTCTAAAAGGGGATTCATAATAGATTACAGGTCCAGGGAAATCTTTAAAGCTTTGAAGAATTTTTATACGTTTGCCTTTCTTCCGGGGAAGGAACCCATAAAATGCAAAGTGCGCCGGAGGAAACCCTGATAATAACAAAGCAGGAACAAGCGCCGTAGGGCCTGGTAATGCTTCAACATGAATACCTTCCTCAAGAGAGCGTTTAATGATGTTATATCCGGGATCAGAAATGCCTGGAGTGCCGGCATCAGTTACGAGTGCAACATTTTTACCTTCCTCAAGTTCTCTCATTAAAAAATCCAATTTCTTTTCAGTAGAATAGCTGTGAAAGCTCACTATCTTTGTATGTATACTGTACTTATTTAATAAAATACGGGTTTTCCTTGTATCCTCGGCAGCAATTAGATCCGCATTCCTTAAAACAAGAACAACCCGTATAGTAATATCCTTTAGATTTCCTATAGGTGTAGGGCAAATATAGAGTGCCATTTTTACCCTACTTTTGTGCTAACTATTTCTATTTCATCGCCTACCTTTATATCATTAAAGTTTTTCAAGCCAATACCACATTCATAGCCTTTTAAAACCTCTTTTGCATCTTGCTTGAAGCGTTTTAAAGAAGAAATTTCACTTGAATAGACCACAACATTATTTCTAAGCATTTTTGCTTTAGCTCCACGCACCACTTTACCTTCAGTAACAAGACACCCTGCTATGGTTCCTACACCGGATACCTTGAAAACCTTTTTGACAATAACTTTTCCAAGAATAACTTCTTTCTTTTCAACAATTACCATACCTTTAAGCAAAGCTTCAAGTGCATCGGTAAGCTCAAATATGATATCGTAAGTTTTTATATTAACCCCTCTGGATTTTGCTTCTTTTTTCGCTTCGGTTGTTGGCCTTACGCCAAAGCCTATAATAATTGCATCTGCAGCCTCAGCAAGTAGAATGTCACTTTTTACAATACCTCCGACCCCTTCATGAATTATTTCCACAGGAATAGAAGACTTCGTTTCGTTAATTGCATGCTTTACTGCCTCAAGTGCACCCTGAGTTCCCGTTTTTAAGATAACAAATAGTTTTTTGACTTCCTTTTCTTGCATCTCTTTGAACAAATCTTCTATCGTTTTTGGGCTATGCTGTATTGCCGCTTTTGACTGATTTTTTTGCCATTCTATGCGTTTCAATTCTTCTTTCGCTTCAGAAGCATTCTTCATTGTATAGAAAATTTCTCCAGCCCTCGGAACATCGGGTAAACCGGCAATTTCAACAGCAGATACTGCAGGGGCTTCCTTTACCCGCTTTCCATTTGTTTCTGTAAGAAATCTTACCTTTCCTACTACATTGCCTACACGAAGATAATTACCTGACCTCAAAACACCGGTTTGTACGATAACTGTTGCCAAAGGGCCTATATTCTTATCCATCTTTGATTCGATTACTGTTCCAGAGCAAACTGTTTCACGGTTAGTTTTCAGCTCAAGCAATTCTGCCTGCAGGTTTGTCATTTCAAGCAGCTCTTTAACGCCTTTTCCCGTTTTAGCAGAAACAGAAACATATATCGTAGAGCCACCCCATTCTTCAGGAAGAAAACCTCTATCCGCAAGTTGTTGTTTCACTTTTTCGGGATCTGCATTAGGCCTATCAATTTTATTAATAGCAACGATTATTGGAACATTTGCCGCACGTGCATGATCAATTGACTCTATAGTTTGTTCTTTAACTCCTTCATCTGCTGCCACTACAAGTATTACAATGTCAGTTACAATAGACCCTCTAAGCCTCATTTCAGTAAATGCCTCATGCCCCGGAGTATCTATAAAAATTATTTGCTTTCCATCAAAAACAACCACTGAGGCACCTATTGCCTGAGTGATTTTCCCTTTTTCTCTTTCCGCAACCGAGGTCTTCCTGATTGTATCCAACAACGTTGTTTTTCCATGGTCAACATGTCCCATCACAGTAACAACCGGGGCTCTTTCTTTAAATTTGGTTAAAAATTCTTCATTTTTAAATTCCGGAACATCCAAGCCCATTTCGGAAGCAAGGTAATGAACTGCACTTTTCGAAAGTTTCATTGTAGACTTATAGGGGATTCCTATTTTCATTACCTGCTCTCTTACGGAACGCTCTGAAACATTAAATATCTTTGAGAACTCTTTTAAAGTGATGTTTCCTTTTATTCTCTGCGATTTTTCTTCCTCGTTCTCCTGTTTCTTTCGCATATCAGAAACGTATTCTTCAATAAGAGAAACAGTATCTGCATCTATCATTGACAGATTTCCTTTGCCTTTAATCCCAAGCTCTCCCATAATAGAGAGCATCTTCGTGGATTTAAGCCCCAACTTTCTTGCCAGTTGATAGACTCTTA
>WFSP01000003.1 GCA_015485995.1 Caldisericales bacterium
TAAATCAAAATGGAAATTAAGTTATTATTTTTCTCAATCGTTATACGGAAAGCGAGGTAAATATGGAACGAATTAGAGAGCTTGTGAAAAGGAAAGACGTGGATTACATAGAGATTCGTAGTGAAGAGGGCGTGAAAACTGATATTGTAATTCGTGGAAAGACAGTGGAAACCGTAAAACAAGGAAGATTTATCGGCGGAAATGTCCGTGTACTTGTTGGTGGCGTATGGGGGTTTGTATACTTTACAAATCTTGATAATCTCGGAGAGAAAGTAAACGAAACAATAGAACAGGCAGAAACCTTAAAAGGGCTTGTGAAGGAAAAATCCGGACTTGGTTTTTCGCCCTCCCTGGGAAAATTTATTAAAGCTGATATTAAAAATGACCCCTATGATGTGCCCCTCTCTGAAAAGGTAAAACTTTTTAATCATTACAGCGATGTTGCTCTTTCATTAGGGCGTAACATTGTATCCACCGTTGTTTCTTATTCGGATACAAAAAAGAAAGTATATTTTGCAAATTCGGAAGGCACGTACATAGAAAAGGAGCTACTTGATATCGGTGGGTACATAGTTCCTGTGGCAAGCAACGGAAAAACCTTACAGAGAACGATAATGCCCTTTGGAAGTAGTAGTGACTATTCTGTGACAGGAAATCTTGATGAAAAAATTAAAGAGCGCGCAGAGCTTGCGGAGAAATTGCTTACAGCGGAAAAAATGATGGGTGGGGAGTATCCTGTTATTGTTGACCCGCATCTCGGAGGAGTATTTATTCATGAGGCGTTTGGGCACTTAAGCGAAGCAGATTTCATATATGAAGACGAGCGGATGAGAAGCATTATGAAAATTGGGAATAAGATTGGTTCTGATATCTTAAACGTATTTGATACCGGAGATATTCCCGGCCTAAGGGGAGCTTTACGCTACGATGATGAAGGTGTCGAGGCTAAAAAAGTATATCTTATAAAAGAGGGGATTTTAAGCGGGCATTTACATTCAAGAGAAACTGCATATAAAATGAAGGAAGAGCCTACTGGTAATGGGCGTGCCATAAATTATAAATTCCCTCCTATTCCGCGAATGAGAACAACTTGCATTGAAAAAGGTACTGATAAGTTTGAAAACTTTGTTAAGGATATTAAGAAAGGGGTATATGCAAAGGGTTCATTTGGAGGGCAAACAAACGGCGAACTTTTTACATTTGTTTCAGAGGAAGCGTATTTAATTGAAAATGGCAAAATTACGAAACTTTTGAAGGACGTTTCTTTATCCGGCAATGTGTTCGAAACATTGAAGAATATCGTAGGTGTTGGAGAGGATTTTGAGATAAGAGACACAGGAGGCGGGTGCGGTAAAAATGGTCAATTTCCTTTGCCTGTAAGTCACGGAGCACCTCATATTTATATCAAAAAAGCAATCATTGGAGGAAAATAATGAGAGATAAATTTATAAAGCTCGTTAAAGCGCGAGATGCTTATGGAGAACTGTTTCTTATAAAAAATAAACATTTTAGCGTAAACTTTGAGAACAACAAGTTTAAAAGTGTTGAGGAGGGGGAAACAGAAGGATTTGCCGTGAGAGTCAAAGAAGGCGGGAAGGTTGGATTCTCATATGCGGAGAAAAACGGGGGAATTGAAGAAGTGGTAAAAAGTGCATTAGATACGGCAAGATTTGGGGAAGTTGTTGATTTTAATTTTGCTAAAAATAATGCTCTGCCCAATGTTAAATGTTTTGATGAAAAAATTGTAAATGAGAGTAGAGATGATGCTATTCATACTGGTGAAGAGCTTGTAGATTTTATCAGATCCCTAAAGAATGGAATTAAAGCAGGATTCTCTATCAACAGGAACGTGATTCATCAAGAAGTAATAACTACCGAGGGATTTAATAATAACTTTGACAAAACCGTAAAGGTAATTTCAGCCGGTGGGTTTTATGCGGAGGAAGGTAATTTTCTTGAAGTTTATGCTTCCCAATCCCGTTCTTTGAATGATACGTTTGATTTGGAAACTCTTAGAGAGAAGATAAAAACTGATATCCTGGCTTCTGATCGGACAGCTAATATATCATCCGGTAAATATCCGTTAATCTTTACTCCATTTAGTGTAAATAGTCTTTTAACGCCACTTATGTCAGCCCTAAACGGTAAAAATGTTTTAAGAGGATATTCACTTCTTAAGGGAAAGCTGTCGCAAGAAATTTTCTCTCCCAATCTCACCATAGTGGATAACCCGCTTTTAAGTGGTGGGGCATACTCTGAACCTTTTGATGATGAAGGAATGCCTACGCACAGGAAGGAACTTATTGCGAAGGGGGTGTTAAGCAATTTTCTCTCGGATCTTTACACCTCCTCAAAGTTAAAAATTGCTTCTGGCAATGCTTCAAGAGGTATTTCTTCTCCACCAATTCCTTCCTCGAGCAACATTATAATCAAACCTGGAGAAGTTGCCGTAAAAAATATGCTTAATACAGAAAGAGGCATCCTTGTTGAAAGCTTAATGGGTGTTTCTATGGGCAACGTTATGGGGGGCGAAGTAAGTGGAAACATAGAACTTGGGTTTTTAGTTGAGAAGGGAAAAATTGTAGGCAGAGTTAAAAATGCAATGATAAGCTTAAATGTTTTTGATGCACTGAAAGACATAGCGTTGTCTAAAGAAAACGTCTGGGTTGATAAATATATTTCACCGTATTTCTATATTCCAAATATCTCGGTGTCTGCAAAATAATAAAGCGGGCTTATGGCCCGCTTTATTTACTTCAACGTAATCTCTTTTACTTTTTTTGCCGGTTTTATTTTTGGTGCTGTTATTTCAAGCACCCAGTTTTCAAATTTTGCGTTGGCCTTTTCCGGATCTACTTCGGCAGGAAGGGGTATAACTCTGCTAAATTTACCGTAGCTTCTTTCTTCCCTGTAGTAAGTTTCATTTTCCTCTTTTTTTTCTTTTTTAATTTCCCCTGAGATAGATACACTTCCAGAGTCAACTTTAATTTTAAGATTCTTCTTGTCTACGCCCGGTAAATCTGCCCTAATAACAATTTCTTTTTCTCTGTCTATAACATCTACTGCAGGCCCCCAAAATGTTGTTGCTTCAAAGGGCATAATTTCTTCCTTTCCTTTTCTTTTTGCGGAAGTTGGCAATGCACGCTGTCTGCCTGCTCTCCAGAAGTCGCTAAACAAGCTGTCAATTTCTTCTTCAAGCTTTCTTACTTCTTCAAAAGGATCCCAAACTGCCATACATATCACCTCCTTCTCATTTTCTGAATTTCAATTATATTATAAAAATTTTTTTAGATTAGTCAAGGGTATATACCCTTTATATATAGGAGTTATATGGCTAAATTATTTTTTAATTTATCAGTTATTTTTGTATTAAAATATTATAGTATTTAAGGTGTTGACTTTAATTCATATAATTATATAATCATATGAGAATTTGAGCATATGAAAGGAGAAAACTTTGAGTAAGTTAAAAAATGAAACAAAATTGAAGTATGTTGATTATGTTAAATTAAGCAGATTTTTTTCTGTATTTTCCGATCCAACGCGAATTAAAATTATTGCCTATTTGTTAGATGAACCAGTGCCGAGTTGTGTTAATAAGATTGCGAGTAGTATTGGCATGAATCAACCAGCTATTTCTCAACAAATGCGTATTTTACGCAATGCAGGCCTTGTTGAGGCAAGGAGAGAAGGGAAATTTATTCGCTATTCAGTAAGCGATAGTCATGTAATTGAAATATTAAAAGTAGGTATTTCACATATAAGAGGAGGCGAATAATGAACTATAAAGATTTGTTTTCTGAGATTAGGATGGGAAGCCTTACTTTGAAGAACCGTATCATTTTTCCACCTATCTCAACCAATTTTGCATCAACTGTGGGTGAGGTTACCCCCCAGTTTATTTATCACTATGCCAGGCGAGCCAAGGGCGGAGCCGCAGTTATTACTTTGGAGAATATGTGTATAAAATTTCCTGATGCTCGCCATGGAGCAACGCAACCGCGTATTGATGACGACAGGTTTATTCCGGGATTAAGTTTATTGGCTTATGAAGTTCATAAATATGGGTCTTTGGCATTTATGGAATTAACACATCCTGGTTTATTCTCGGAATTAAATCATTCTGAAGGTAGAACACCGTTGGCTCCATCAGATGTAGATTTACGTAAAGATCATTTACACCCGCATGTGCTTAGTGATGAAGAAATTAAAGAAATAGTGGAAATTTTTGCACAGGCTGCTTTGCGCGCTAAAAAAGCATATTTTGATGGTATTGAAATTGAAGCTGCTCATGCACTACTTGTCAATCAATTTCTTTCTCCTATTGCAAATAAAAGGACTGATAAGTTTGGAGGCTCTTTAGAAAATAGAGTCAGGTTTGCTGGAATGATTATTGACAGGATTAAACGGCTTTGTGGAAATAATTTTACTGTAACAGCACGCCTCGGTGTTATTGATTATGTATCAGGTGGGATAGACATTAAAGAGGGAGTTAAGATTGCAAAGGCTTTTGAAGAAATGGGCTATGCTGCTGTGCATGCAGATATAGGATTTGGAAATAAAGAATATAGATTAGAGCCTATGCAGTACGATGAAGCATGGAGGACAAATTATGCGGAAGCTTTAGAAAAAGAAGGAGTGAAGATTCCGGTGGTTGCTGTTGGTATGATTCGAAATCCCTCAGTTGCTAATGAAATTATTGGTTCCGGTGAAGCAGACCTTGTTGCTTTGGGAAGAACGTTAATAGCGGATCCTGACTGGCCGATAAAAGCCGAAACCGGAAGAGAAAAAGAAATAAAACGGTGTATAGGATGCAGTGAATGCATAAAAGCAAGGCATGATGAGGGAACAGGCTTACGCTGTGGCGTAAATCCTAATGTTGGTAAAACGGAAAGTGCTGATTTGATTAGTTTGCCGATTAAGAAAAAGAGGGTATTAGTGGTAGGTGCCGGGCCTGCAGGGCTTGAAGCGGCAGTCACTTTAGCACAGCGTGGGCATTCTGTTGAGGTATGGGATAAAAATTCTTACATTGGCGGTGACTTATATCTTGCCTCGATTCCTCCCGGAAAAGATAAGTTAAAATGGCTTATAGAATACTATGAGTATATGGTTAAAAAGTATAATATAGTGGTTAAAACTGGTAAAATTGCAAATGAGAGCAATATAGAACGGTTTTCTCCTGATGTCGTGATATTTGCTTATGGGTCGGATATCTTAATTCCTCCCATAAAGGGGATTAATAATTCTAATTCGGTTACTTTTAAGGACGTGCTTACAAATAAAATTGTAATAAGCGGAAAAAATGTTGTTGTTGGTGGAGGTGGATTAGTAGGATGTGAAACTGCGTTGTACCTTTCCAAAATGGGTAATAAGGTAACTATAGTTGAAATGTTGCCGGATATTGCTTTGGGCATGGAAACTCTTAGTAGAAATTATTTGCTTAGAGAGATAAAAGAAAATAACATCACTGTTATGTTAAATTCTCCTGTAAAAGAAATTAAAGAGCGATCTGTGGTAGCAGGAGACGGAAAAGAAATTCAGTCAGATTACTTTGTAGTGGCTTTCGGTGGAAAACCTAATCACAAACTTTATGATGAAATGCGAATAAAATATGAATCTTACTTAATTGGCGATGCTATAAGCGCAAGAAAAATTATTGATGCAGTGAGAGAAGGTTACACGATTGCAAAAACAGTGTAGTTTATAATCTATTTTGCTTTTTACGGGCAGCTGACTTGTTCATTTGCCCGTTTTTTTATTTAATGGTAAACTGTTTTTAAAAATTGGAGGCCATAGATGAAAGCAAATATAGAATGTATTCCGTGTATTTTTAACCAGGCATTTAGGGCAGGTAAAGCTGCAACTGAAGATGACCTTGAAATTAGGCAAATTCTGGATGATGCAGGCAAGTTAGTAAAAAATATTAACCTAAACCTCACTCCGCCGGAAGCAGCAATGCCTATTTATAA
>WFSP01000004.1 GCA_015485995.1 Caldisericales bacterium
AAAGGAAGTAGTAGGGTATAGAATAGGTAGGAGCATTACTGCAGAAGAAGTTGTAGATACATTTCACAGAGCAGTGGAGGAACATGGTGCACCTCATGTAGTACGCTCAGACAATGGGCCAGAGTTCAGATCTAAACTACTAAACTCATTCTTTGATAACCATAGAATAATGCATGAATTCATTGGTAAAGGCAAACCATATCAGAATGGCATAGCAGAGCCCTTTATGGATAAACTAGGAGGTGAATGCTTAAACTTAAATCTATTCAGAAACATAGAAGAAGCTAAAGAAATAGCGCAGAACTACATCAACTTCTACAATAGAGAAAGGCCTCATAGCAGCTTACACTACAAAACACCTGTTGAGTTTGAAAGAAGTATTGCTATAATATGAGCAGAGGTAAGATACTCTCATTAAAAAGTTTCACAAAAGGGGGCAAGGCAGAACCTCTTCTGTTTGTTTCAGATGGACTAATAGGCATTGAAAGCATAATAAAAGAGATATGCCCATATGCAGAGTTTCAGAGTGTATCATTCATAAGATAAGGCATACACTACTCAGGGTAAGGAAAAGAGGCAGGGAAGGGATATCTGAAGATTTAAGGCATATCATCCATCAGGATACAAAGGAAGAATTCATAGATGCATTCAATGCATTCCAAACAAAATGGAAGAATATATACCCATACGTTACAAGGAGCTGAAAGAATAACCTTGATACGCTTACCACATTCTTTAACTATCCTAAAGAGATAAGAAGGTATATCTATACGACAAATACAGTTGAAAGATTTATCAAAGAAGTTAAGAGAAGGACAAAAGTAATAGAGGTATTCCCTCAAGTGAACTCTGCAGAGAAGATACTGTACCTTGTATCCGTAGATATGAATGAGAAATATGCTTCAAGAAAGCTAAGAGGATTCCAAGACGCAAGGGATGCAGTGATAAAGATAAGGGAAGAAAGATATGGAAATAAAAAGGAAAAGAAATTGAATAAAACAAATAAATTAAACAAAAATAATGAAGAAAGACTGCTTAAACCACATAAAATACTGAACACAACTGATAAAGCGGGGGCTTCTACACTATGAAAGAATTTGACACAAAACTATTGACAGTATCTAACTTTTATTTTTATTATTGAATATACTTTTGTTACAATAGACTTAAATTTCTCCTCTTTCTCTTTAATGAAAAGATAAAACCGATGAAAATAATAATTCCGGCAAAGACAAATTCATATTTTAAACTTTTGAATAGTAGTGTAACAAGCCCTGCAATAAAAGGCCCTGCAATATTCCCCAGGCTGATTGAAGACTGCAATATTCCCGTAGCCGTCCCTGTTTCTTTATTATGTGCCATAACATCATTTAACCCGCCTGCATACATAAATGCCCACCCAATTCCTGTAATAACTTGTAACGGCATAACCTGCAAAGGGTGTTTTGCAAGCGCGAAAAGTGGAAATCCGAGCGATAATATGATAATCCCGAGGCTCGTACTTCTCCGCTTTACTTTGTTTACGATAAATTTAAGGGTCAAGAACTCGCATAAAGGGTTTATAAGCGTAATATATCCTACCATAAACGGTGTTGCGCCTAATCCGTTCAGAAAAAGAATCCAGAATGTCCATGTAATGGTGATTCCCGTAAATGTAAACAATAATGCAAGATATAAATTTATGTTTCTTTTTATCACTTCTTTTGGAAAAAGGGGTACCTCGAGAGATTTTATATGTTCCTCTTTGATGCTGATACTTAAAAACAGCGAAATGAGATACAACAGCCCCACTGATACGAATATCCACCTGATATTGATTATGGAAGCAATCACTCCGGATAGCCAGAGGAATAACCCAATACCCAATGCACCCCAGGCGGCATAGTCGTCCATAGTTCCGGAGTTTTCATTGACGTATGCGGCAAGTGCCCCCGGGTATATCCCTATTGAAATTCCCTGGAATACTCTTAAAACAAAGAAATTGGAAAATGATTTGGAAAAAAATGAAACTGAATAAAACAACCCTGTGGAGATAAAACCAAGAAATAGGATTTTCTTTCTGCCAATGTTATCGGAAAGCCGTCCGAAAATTGCTGCAGAGATAAACATCGCGAATGCAAATGCAGTACCGAGAATGCCTATCTCCATACGTGTTGCACCAAGTGATTCCGCAAACTGTGGAATGAACAAGTCTGCCATAAGAGGTGCGCCGGACACAATAAATTGAATAACAAACCCTATTTTAAGATTTTTTCTTTTTGCTTGCATTTTTTATTATATTTGCAAAGCATAAATTTTCCTATAGCAAAGAAAATTTATCGTATTTTTAAGCGCTGCAATTCGGTGAAGCGTAGTGAATCTCTCACTTTACGATATGCTGTTATTCCCGAGGGAACGTAGTGCCCGAAGAATTTCTTCTTTAACAACAAAAAACGGAGATTCTTCGCAAAAGCGGCTTAAGGATGACTGCCTTTTGTCACTCTGAACGAAGTGAAAAGTCTCTTCCTTAACATCTAACATTTTGCTACTTTAAGCATAGTGAAGAGTTACTGACTCAATAACCTCTCTCCAGTCATGCTGAGCGCAGCGAAGCATCTTTGCCTCAGCCACTGAGATTCTTTGTTTATTTCACTCTCTCGAGAATGACAATGCCCCACATCCCTCTGAACGAAATGAAGAGCCTCTTCCTTTTGCAGCATCCTTTTTGATATAACTGCTGAGATTTTTCGCAAATACTGCTAAACGACAAGGTAAAGGAAGCTAAGGCATCCCGAGAATGTACGTGAATAACGCACAGAAAGAAATAGACCCGGGCAGAGGGACAGCACCTGTTATTATTCCTGAATGGGGAAGGATGGTTGTGCCAATCCGTGCTATTGTAGAAGCATTAGGAGGAACAATTGAATGGGATGGAACTGCAAGAAAAGTTACAATACATTTTAATGGAACTGTAATAGAAATATGTATAGATAATCCTAAAGCAAAAGTAAATGGCAATGCTAAATGGATAGATGATAATAACCATAATGTTAAACCTATTATTAACGATAGAGCTATGCTTCCTATACGTTTTGTTGCGGAGAATTTAGGATGTAAAGTAGATAGGGATCCAAATGAGATAACCATTACGATAATATACCCAAAGTAATAATAGATAAAGTAAGTTTAGCAAAATTAGATTTTCATTTTTTCTCCTGTAATATGTTAGGCGGACTTTGCCCGCCTAACATATTTGTGCTTTAAACATATTTTCCGTATTTGTAAACATATTATTTTTTCTATGGCTTACCCTTACCTTTATTATTGCCTTTACCATTTCCGTTTCCATTATTATTACCAGGGTTGTTGCTTCCTCTTTTTGTTATAATAATCTTTTCAACAGAGATAGATCCATCTTCTTGCTTTGTTCCTAAGATGTTCACAGAGTCACCTACGTTTATAGATTCAAGTGTTATAGTTTTTCCTTGATAAATTATTACGGTATTAGAAGATACTTTAAATACTTCGTTAAACCCTGCAATTGTTATTGTTCCATTACCTGGGTCAACAGCTTTTACGGTATCCTTAAATGTTTCTTTCTTGGGAGTGGATTGTCCTGCATTGTTCGGGTTGTTCGATTTTATAACGGTAATAGAAGTAGCTTCAATACCTTCTTCAGTTTTTGTTGCTTTGATTAAAACTTCGTCACCGACCAAAAGCTTATCTTTTGTTATCGATTTCCCATGATACTTAATAGAGGTTTTGTTAGTAATGGTAATAGTTTCACCACTCACGGTGATATCATTTTCAGAAATGCCCTCAATCGCGCCCTTTACCAGTATATTTTGAGAATTTGCATTTCCCTGTCCACCTTTGTCTTGCCCATTTTGTTTATTTTCATCCTTAGATTTGAGAATAACAATTGAAGTTGCATAGTATTTATCATCTGTTTTTTGTATATGTATTTGAACAACATCATCAGCTTTTAATACAGAGCTGTCTTCCACTCTGCCTGTGCCACTCTCCTGAATTTTTGTGTTTTCGTTAACAACAATGTCATTATCAAAATCCTTTATCTTTAAGATACTGCCGTCAAAGGAAACAATACTGCTTCTTAGCTCAAACTCCTTATTTTCTTGCTGTCCGTTCTGTTCTTGCTCACCCCCTTTGTTATTATTCTCGTCACTGTTTGTTTTTATAACGGTAATAGAAGTAGCTTCAACTCCTTCTTCAGTTTTTGTTGCTTTGATTAAAACTTCGTCACCGACCAAAAGCTTATCTTTTGTCAAAGTTTTTCCGTGATATGTAATAACAGTTTTATCTGTAAGATTTATAGATTTTCCATTAGCAGTAATTACATTGTCGGAAATAGTTTCAATTGTGCCCTTTACTACCAATACTTGTGAGCTACTTGCTTGGGTTTCGTTTTGCTTATTTTCATTATCAGGGCCTGATGGGTTATTATTTTCATCGTTCTGCTGGCTGTTATTTGCCACACTAGTTGCAGCCTTACTAAGAGCGTCTTTTACATCGCTTGCCGAAACGCCTAATGCAGAAAGAATTTTTCCCCAACCCATGCCATCTTCTCTCATTTGGACAATTTCATCAATAGGGGTATCTGTCTGCTTGACAAGGGCGGCGATAATTACACTATCAGTAGGTGATAAGTTTTGACTTTCCAACTTCTTCATAGTACCTGAGCTTGTTTTTATGGAACCAACAAAAGAGCTTGCAGTTTTTTGCAGACTGATGCCTGTGATTACCTGAGGAAGCGTGCCACTTTTTCCAAATATTGGTACAGCCGAGCTAATTACAAGGAAAGCTGCAACGGCCAAACTAACAGCACTCATTAAAATTTTCCTTCTACGTAATGAGTGTTCCCTTTGTTCAACCATTTTCATTAGCCTCCTTTCAATACCATTATCAATTTCAAGGTTGTTTTTAAAATTATCAAAAACTTTTTTTAATTTATCATCATCAGAAGATTTCATCTTTAATCACCTCCCTTAACCTGTTTCTTGCCCGAAAAAGTCTTGTTTTTACAGCTCCCTCTCCCTCACCGGTAAGCATGCTGATTTCTCTAATGGAAGCACTGCTTAAATAGTGGAGGGATATCACCAGTCTGTCCTTTTCATTCAATTTCTTTAATGCTTTATGAATTGCTTCTTTTATCTCTGAATCTTCGGAAGGCAAAAACCTTTTAGGGGCTATCATCCTTCTTCGTTTCATCTGCCTAAGCGCATAGTTTACTGAAATTTTTCTTAGGTAAGCCATTACTGATTGATCGGCATTTATTCTGTTTCTCACCGCGTAAAGTTTAAAATACGTGTTTTGAATAACATCTTCAGTTTCCTCTTTTGATAGCAGGTAAGCATAAACAACACTGTAAACAAACCTGACAGTTAACCTGTAAAACTCTGCAAAAGCATCTTTATCACCGTCTTTAATCCGTTTAATGAGTAATTTTAACTGCTCATCCATTTTGCCCTCCATATACTATATCCTTGAACCACTAAAAAGGTTTCACTTATTTTTTAATTTAGTGCAAAACTGGAGCAAAACTGGAGCAATTTTTCAAACAAAACTTATGCAAAAGTAAAACAGCAAGCCCTATGATTTCTAATTATATGTGAAAACCTCAATTTATCCGAGAAATTTTCTAAAACTTGCCGCGTTGACAATAAGCTCGGGCAAACCTTCCATGCGGTTCTCGGCAAGGGACTTCAAAATGCAATTTGTTGTTTCCCTATGCAGCGTATGTATATCAAAATTTCCAATAAGCTCCTTTATTTTAACTTTTATCTCAGAAGGCACAAACGGAGAATCCGGATTATAAAATCTTAGTGAGAAACGCAGATCCTCTTCAAAATGTCTATAAACTGTTTTGGCAAATTCAAAATCGCCTTTTGTAAGAGCATTTAATCCTAATAGTTCAGGGGGAAAACCAATAGAATACATCGAAGCGGTAAATTTTATTGCACGTGGCAGTTTTATCCCGCCTACCCCACGAGAATATCCGAATAGCCCCACATGCGGTTTTCTTTTTCTTCTGCCCGGAATATAATTTGAAACTCTGTTTATTATCGCCGAAAGGTCGGAAATCTGTGATCTGTAAGCTTGAGAATACCTATCAATGATTGCCATTGCTTTGTTTATATCAAATTTGTCAAAAGGTTTTTCTTCGAAATTTTTTATTTTATTTATGGCTTGTTTCACTTCTTCCGGAGTATAATCATATTTGAAAGCGGACTGTGCCGTAAACGTATGGGCGCCTGCATATTCTTCAAGTACATTGTCTACATTTCCTGGTGCAAACCTTCCTCTAAAAGGAGATGAGCCCACACCCACTATTGGGTAAATTTTTATTCCGCTACTTTCCGAAAGCTCATAAAATCTTCCAAGGGCTATTTTATTTATCACGGTTGCGCTAAGCAATCCATAATTCAGGGCAGGGTCAGAGCGTGCGAGAAAAACTCTTTGATAATGAACGTCTTTGTCTTTTAAATATTTTCCGAGGATACCCGAGGAATTGAGTATATGTTCCATATCTTCAAAAAGCGGTATTACATTAATCTTTTCCGGGCCAAACTCGCCTATCCAATCCTTTACTTTCGTATCAAAAACGATTTTATTTTGTTTCCCTGCGACAAAATCCTTATAATAATGGTAAACACGGTTTATTGATTCTGCTGAAGTTGCCATGGGAAGTATCACTTCAAATACCGGTGCAATATCGTTTCCGTAGAATAGCCGTGCGGCATCGAAGGAACGCGGAATACTCTCGAGTGTTTCAAGGAGAATTTTAGACTCGGTTTTTTCAACTTTCGGATTCGGCACTCTAAGTGTAATAAAAATATCTTTGCCGATTTTGTTTTCCATAAAAAAGCCATGGTATTTTGTAAGCAGTTTCTTAACAACAAAATTATCTGCTTCTTTGCCTTCATAATCCCACATTTGTTCGTCGCACCCAAGATGAGAAAATGCATAGTATGCTTCTTTTATCTCTTCTTCTCCCCCGAGCTCGCTACTATCTGAGAAAAACGGAAAGCTAACGTTATCAGGGTGCTGAGTGCTCATACATTTTGGTATTTTCATATCTTTCCCTCCTTCGCTTCGAGAACTGAAATTTTTACATTATACAAAATCGCTTGAAAATAAAAAACGGGGCTTACTATAGTGCCCCGCAGTAAAAACAAATTTTATAATGCCTGTTTTTATAACAATAAGTGCCAAAATGCCGCTTGCAAGCGCCGTAAAGAGCTGAGGCAAAGAAAGCATATTAACAAGTTTGGGCGGTACCTTTACGATGTGCCTTACAGAGAAAGAAAGGTATACTTAAAAACAGCACCGACAATAATCCCTGCAATCATCCCCGGCCATTTAAATCGCTTCAGCAACCCGAAGGAAAGCGTATAGACAGCATTGCCAACCATTATAATAGGCGGAAGGATAATTAACGGCATAAGGCCCGCAATAAAAGCAACCCAAGGGGTAAAGCTGCCAACAGTAGCCCCTCCTGCAGCACCTAAAATATAAGTTGCAATGATTAAAACAAAATTAACAACAGGCCCTGTAATGTATTGAGGAAGCTTCAAAGCAGGAAACAAAGCGGCTATTGCAAGAAAGACAGCCGCATAAGTTATAAACTTTATCTTTCTATTTTCTTTTGATGAATTCACATTATCCCTCCTTAGAAAACTTTTTCCATAAAGTTCTCTTTACAAGACGTGTGTGCAAAAGTTTGTGCGCCTTTTCGCTTCCGGGTTTGCCAAGATAATTACTGTAAAGTTCCTTTATCTGTGGATTCTGATACGATTTCCTAACTTTGCTTTTTCGTCATCGTTGTAAAGAGCTTCCGCTCTCTTTTTAACAATCTCCGCATTTGTAAGTATAGGCTGCCCGCCTCCTCCTATGCACCCGCCAGGGCACGCCATAACTTCAATAAAATGAACTTTTTTCCTCCCCTTCCATTCTTTACAAACTTACTCTCCAGATTATGGTGTCCAATATCACTTTAAGTGTATTTCATATCATATCTCTGTATTATCTTTCCTATGGTAAGGTAGAAATTAATTTAACATTTATTTCATTATAGTACTGGTCAAGTAAAGGCTTTATTTTTCCTTTCCCCAAATGAGGATGCTCTTTTCTTGTTTCTCGCTGGGATTTAACAACTAAAGATTATCAATTCTCGCTGTATTTATCTACTATCAGGTTAATGGTGGAAGAAGCGACAGCGGTTCAACAATTTCCGAGGCAATGAAACTTATTAGAGAAAAAGGGGTGATACGCTTTCAGAATTTCCTTACAACGACCGATTTTACATAACACAACCAACCGAAACACAGTTGCAAGAAGCTTTTCTGTACAGATTTGTAGGCTATGCTGAATTTTCTCCGCAAACTACATTACGCAATAATTAAAATATGATGCACTCAGGTGCTGAATAGATATTCATTCGGGTTTCTCTTAAAAAGCCTATCAATGTAATACGGCTGCTTTCTGCTTTTTCTACGGCACGGTCTGTTGGTGCAGAATGTGATGCAATAATTTTAATACCTGCTCTCCTCGCATATTGTACAATTGTTTCATTTACTCTGGCGCTGGTAAGAAGGATAGGAGTGTATCGCAATTTTCTTTTTAGCAACGCATCTCCTATCGCTTTTTGCACCGCACTCCTCCGGGAGATATCTTCGAATGCAGAAAGCAACTGTTCTCCATTGGAGGTTCCGGATACATGGGTTCCCCCCGTTTGCCTGAAAATTGTGCTTCTTTCGAATAGTGCATGCATAAGTCTAAAGAGATTACTTATTGGCATTCCGATTTCTTTGCTTGGTGGAAGTGTTTCTAAAACTCCTTTTTTAACCTCTGCGTAAAAATTCTTTTCACCCTTTTGCGTTTCAAAGTATATCCTTTTCACCTCATCTATACTGTTTATCACTCTTTCCGTAAACAAATACCCATAAACGAGTTTTTCTTCGCTAAACGGAGAACATCGAACTCTGTCTGTAAATTTGCTGTTTACAAATATGTTTATTATGTGCTCTTCCACGACGCTATCGATTACTTTGTTAATTTTTCCATATTCAATACTGATAATTTTAATCTTTTTCGTCTTTTGTAGCCTCCAATGCTTTTTCCAAATCTGCCTTTGTATTTATATTAAAAAACGTGACGAGCTCTCTATCGAATTGTTCTATCTCTTTTTCCGTAAGATACTGCACTCTTTTCCCTTTAAGGAGCGTGCGCATCTTATAATTTTTATATTTTACCTCTTTTTTTAATTCTTGCAAAAGACTCCTTTTGTAGAAAGCAAACAGTGGCTCAATAAACCCGTTTTTCATTAAAGGTATATAAATTTCACTTTCTTCTTTTAAGGAATTGTACATATATGTGAGCAAATCTCTGTTTATGAATGGCATATCGCATGCGGTAATGAAAACAAAATCCGTGCTAGTATTTAAAAAAGCCGTAAGCAACCCCCCCTTCGGGCCAATATCTTTTACAACATCCGGAATGGTTTTGTGGGGGAGAGGAAATACCTTCCTACCTATAAAAAGAGGTACTCCTTCAAACACAGTTTCAAGTATTGAGTACGTCCGCTGGATAACAAGCTTATTCTTTAAGGAAAGAAACACTTTGTCTTTTCCTAATCTTTTGCCTTTTCCGCCGACTAAAATTACAGATGTTACACTAATTTGTTTCAAATTTGGATGGCTCCTTTTTCAAGTAAATGTACCAGTAAATAACGCCGACAAAAAATGCTCCTCCTATAATATTTCCTATAGTCACTGGTATCAGGTTATTTACGGCAAATGTACTCCAGTTAAGCGATGCAAATGCACTTGTAGATTTTCCTGTCGCAGTTATTACTGATGGGGCGCTCTTTAAAAGTATGCCGTAAGGAATAAAAGTCATGTTTGCTACACTGTGTTCAAACCCTGAAGCAACAAATGCCATTATTGGAAAATAGATTGCAAAGATTTTTCCCACAACGTCTTTTGCCGACATTGCCATCCAGACTGCAAGGCACACAAGCCAGTTGCAACCAATTCCACGCATAAGGGCTTGCAAGAAGGTAAGGTGTACTTTTGCGTTTGCAATATTTACTGCAGCTGCACCTACGGCACTCCCGTTTACAGCCCACAAACCTGAGTAGAACATCATGAGAACGATAATCATCGAGCCTATAAAATTGCCCACATATACAATTCCCCATGCTTTAAATAGTTCGCTCCACCTGATTTTTTTCTCTAATGCTGCAATTACGATGAGGTTGTCTCCCGTAAATAACTCGCTTCCTGCTATGACAACGAGCATAAGACCTACGCTAAAGACACTTCCACCAAGGAATTTTGCGAATCCGACACTCATCTTTGTTCCTATATCGTGGACTACCATAATGAACAGTTCCGTGCCAAATCCAATAAATGCACCCGCAAGAATGGCAAGCACGAAAAATTTCTTCATAGGGATGTGGCATTTCCCATGGCATACATCTCTTACCTTTTCAGCAATTTGTGGCGGTGCGAAAAAATTAAGTTCGTTCATTTTTGCCTCCTCATATTTTTTCTATTTTGCATGCTGCAACTTTGTATTCTGGGATTTTTGCAATAGGATCCAAAACTGGGTTAGTCAAAATGTTTACTGCTGCCTCTCTAAAGTGGAAAGATGCAAATACAATACCCCGTTTCGGCCTATCCGAAACTTTTGCTTTCAGCTTAATGCTTCCTCTTCTCGTTGTTACTTTTACCATGCTTACATCTTGCACGTTTAGTTTTTCTGCATCAGCAGGGTTTATTTCAATATAGTTATGCGGTACAAATGCATCGAGTACCTTCACTCTGCGTGTTTCGTTGCCTGAATGGTAGTGGTAAAGTATTCTGCCTGTTGTAAGGAGGAATGGATATTCTTCATCTGGTAGTTCCTTTGGAGCTTTATATTCAACAGGGGAGATAAGCCCCCTGCCGTTTGGGCGCTTGAACTGTCCGTTCCTGTGCAAAACTTTTGTCCCCGGATGATTATCGCTGGTGCAGGGCCATTGTAACCTTTGCTTTTCCAGTCTGTTATGGTGGATTCCCCCATAGGACGGGGTAAGTTTTGCGGCTTCGTCCATAATTTCGGCGCTGTTTTTGTAATGCATTTTGTATCCCATTGCAGAGGATACATCGCAGATAATTTCCCAGTCAAATTTTGTTCCCTCAGGTTTTTCGCGCGCAATGTGCAATAGCTGTACTCTTCTCTCTGTATTCGTAAATGTCCCGTCCTTTTCATACGCTGCTGCAGCAGGAAACACAACATCAGCAAGTTCTGCTGTTTCCGAGAGGAAAATATCCTGAACTGCAAGAAATTCTAACTTTTCAAAACCCTTTCGTGCATTCGTAATATCAGGTTCACTCATCATAGGGTTTTCCCCCATAATATAAACGGCTCTCAGCTCTCCTTTTAGTGCTTTTTCGCCGAATTCAGAAACTGGTATCCCTGCATTGTGTGGAAGTTTTACCCCCCATGCTTTTTCAAACTTCTCCCATACCTTCTCATCTGTTACTTTCTGGTAGCCAGGAAATACGTTTGGCAGTGCACCAAGGTCGCAGGCGCCCTGCACATTTGCCTGCCCCCTCAAAGGATTAATCCCTGCACCTTCTCTTCCTAAATTACCCGTTATAAGGGCAAGGTTTGCTATACTAAGTACGTTATCTGTGCCCGTTGTATGTTGTGTGATCCCCATTGTATAGAAAATCGTTGCATTTTTTGCCTTTCCATAAGTTTCTGCTGCCTGCCTAATAAGGTTTTTATCTACGCCTGTGATTTTGGAAACCGTATCAAGATCATATCTTTTTACAACTTCTTTAAATTTTTCAAACCCTTCGGTATGCTCTTTTATAAAATTTTCATCTATGAGATTTTCGTCAATAATTATTTTCATTATGCCATTTAGAAGCGCAACGTCAGTTCCGGGATTATGCTGAATATATATGTCTGCGACTTTTGCAATATCTATTTTTCTTGGATCGCAAACGATAATCTTTGCACCATCTTCCCTTTGATGTTTTTTTACAATTTGGGAAAGGACAGGATGCGTTTCTGTCATATTAGAGCCGATAATAAACATTACGTCAGCATCTTTTATGTCATCTATGGAGTTTGTCGCAGCGCCTGCACCCAATGCTTTGCCTAAGCCGGTAACTGTAGAAGAGTGGCAGAGCCGCGCACAGTTATCCACATTGTTTGTGCCAATCGCTGCACGTGCAAATTTTTGAACTACAAAATTATCTTCGTTTGTGCAGCGTGAAGAACCCAAAATCCCAATCGAATCTGGGCCGTATTTTTCTTTTATTTCTTTCAGGCGGTTTGCCGTAAATTGCATTGCCTCATCCCAGCTTGCCTCCCTAAACTTGCCATTCTCTTTAATCAGGGGGTGAGTAAGTCTATCCTTGCTGTTTACATATTCGTATCCGAATCTTCCCTTTACACAAGTCTTGCCATCGTTCACCAGTGGATTTTCAATGCCTCTTGCCATTACGAGGTTATTGCCTTTGTCTCTATAAAGCGATAGATTACAGCCTACTCCGCAGTAAGCACAAATTGTATCTGTTCTTTCAAGCTGGTATATTTTTCCTTTGCCAATTCGTGGTTTTTCTATCAGGGCACCAACAGGGCATGCTTGGACACATTCTCCGCAGAACTGGCAACTGGTTTGTTCCAGAGGCAGACTAAACGGAGTGGCAACTTCTGATTTGTATCCCCTCATTGCTATGCCGATCGCTTCAACAATTGCCTGATTTTCACAGGCGTTCACACACCGCCTGCAGAGAATGCATTTTTGTGGATCAAACCGTATAAAAGGATTTGTATCCCACGAAGTTTCTCTCTGTTTTACAAATGCTTCTTTTTCGTCAAGGAATTCGCTTTTCTTTATACCAAATTGATAAGCAAGGTCTTGCAATATGCAATCTCCATCCTTATCGCAGGTCATACAATCAAGAGGGTGGTGTGCCAGTGCAAGCTCGAGGTTCATTTTTCTTGCCTCTCTTACAGTAGGTGTATTTGTGAAAATTTCCATTCCTTCTCTTACTTCTGTAATACAGGAACGTTGTAATGTTCTTGCCCCCTTTACTTCCACAACACAAACTCCGCAGG
>WFSP01000005.1 GCA_015485995.1 Caldisericales bacterium
AAGAAAGAAGAACCGCCAAAAAGTGGTAAAGTCTTAAATAAAGCTGAAGAAACACCCGCTAAAGAACCCCTAAAAAACGAGGAAAACTATTTGCAACTCGCTGTGTTTAAGGATTCTGTTTATATGGAAGCCCTTAAGAAGATTTTGACCGATAAGGAGGACGGGTTTGAAAAGTTACTTTCCCTGGCAAAGCGCTATGAAACACTAAATTACGTTGAAGCGGAGTATCTGTATCATAAGCTTCTCTTAATCCATCCTGATAGAAAAGATATCTATGATAATCTTATCAGGCTTTACGAAAAGAATAACCGAAAAGAAGATGAAATGTTCACATTAAGGCTTGTTGCAGATAACTGCACAGGGAACAGCAAGCTTGTTGCATTGCGTAAACTGGAAACTTTGAGCAAAGATAACACGAACGTTAGCAAAGAAATTTTTGATGCGGCCTTGGAAAGCTTGGATAAAGAAACTGCAGTGGAATATTTTATCAAGCTAAAGGATAAACCAGGGCTTTTTACTGAATTTGCACAAAAAATATACCCGGTCGTGAAGGATGATCAAAGACTTCTTAAAGTTATAACAGAGGAAATTCATAATAAAGCCGGAGAAACAAAAATTGCATTTAAATATTATTATACACTTGGAACAATGTACTTTAATACGGGGAGCCAGCCCGAGGGGTTAAAGTGGCTTATGAGGGCGCACAGCATAAATTCTCTTCCACTTGACGACTGCATAAAGGTTGCGGAGTACATTAAAGAATTGCCGCTGGACGGCGAGCGGGGAATAATAGCGAATACACTGAACGGGTATATAAACACTATCACCGATAAAAGCAAAAAAGATTATATCTATAATCTTATGCTGAGTTTAAAACCGCTGAATGCTTTTTACTTGAAAGATTATATCACATTCCTTGAGCAAGGAGAAAAATTTAAAGAAATGTCTGTTTTGCTAAAAAAACTTGTGAGGAAGATGGATATAAATTCGGCTGGTTTTGTGTCTGATAAAATTTCAAAGGTTGAGCAGTATTTTAGTGATGAAGAGTTGGTAAAAGCTGTTGAACTTTTAGAAGTGGCCGGCAATATGGAAGGTGCCGGAAAGGTTTATGAATTGTTGCTTAAACGTAATCCTGATAATTCTGTTGCAAGAGTAAAGTTGTTGTATATGCATTTGGAAACCGAGGATGCTAAATTTATAGTAAATTTCTTTAAGAAGTATGAGGCTTCCCATAAATATGCAGATATTGTAGACCCTGTAATAATGAAACTTGAAGGTAAAAGAGCTTCTTCGCCTCTTGATTACCACTTGCATTTTGTTTTAGGTTTTGCATATTTTCTTGTTGAACGATTTGAAGAGGCCATTGCGTCATTCCAATTTGTTGTCCGTTCTCATCGCTACGAACCCCTGATGCATTTTTTTATCGGGGTAAGCTTCAAAAAAATTGGGCTTCCTGATTTTGCATTTAAACAGTACGAAATGGTTACAACAAGCACGGAGGCTTTACCTGAATTGAAGGAAGATGCTTATTACAGAATGGCTATCTTAAAGAAGAATAGTGGAAATATCGAGGATGCAGTAAACTTTGCAGAAAAAGCGTTAGAAATAAATCCTAAAAGTAACTCTGCGCGGAAACTTCTGAAAGTTTTGCCCGATGAAGAAAATAAAATCACAAAGTTAGAAGGAGATTAAATAATGATAAACGTTAGAGGGCATTCTGTAGGTAGAATAATTTTAGAAAAAGGGTTTGCTTCTGAAAAAGATATAGAAAAAGCTCTCAGCATACAGAAAGTAACTAAGGAGCCTTTGCTCAAAATTCTTACAGATATAGGAGTAATAACTGATGAGCAATCAGCGCAGGTACTTGCCGAGCAGTGGGGTTTGCAGTATGTAAATTTACTTAACTACCCCATAGAAAAAGAATCCCTGCGTTTACTCAATCCTGAGCGTGCGCGTTACTACGGTATTTTTGTGCTAAAAAAAGAGGGTGGAAAAGTGTACGTGGCAATATCAGACCCGACTAATATTGAAGCAATGGATTATCTACGCCTTGTCCTCGGGAATAATATAGCGTTCTATGTTTCTACGCGTGCTACAATAAACCAGGCCATAGAAAAATATTATGAGATGGAAGATGCCTTAAAACAAGCAGAAGAGGAGGCAGGCCCAGGGCCGCAGATAATAGAGCAAGAGGAAGAAATGGATATCACCAAGCTTAAGCAGCTTGGTGAAGAAGCACCGGTAATACGGCTTGTAAACAATATTATTTCTCAGGCAATTGTGGAAGGTGCATCTGATATTCATATAGAGCCGTTGGAGAATTCTCTCAGGGTAAGATACAGAATTGACGGCATACTGTATGAAAAGCAAAGCTTTCCTAAAAGTATTCAGCCTGGCATAGTTTCAAGATTTAAGATAATGTCTAATATAGATATTGCTGAGAAGAGAATTCCGCAAGACGGTAGAATATCTTTGAAATTTGAGGGAAGGAAAATCGATTTTAGGGTTTCGAGTTTGCCTACGGTTTACGGCGAAAAAATTGTATTAAGAATTCTTGATAAATCAAAAGCTTTAATGCCTCTTGAAAAACTCGGTTTTTCAGCTGGTAACTTGAAAAAGTTTGAGGATATGATTGCTCAACCTTACGGTATGATACTTATATCCGGTCCTACGGGCTCAGGTAAAACAACTACGCTGTATTCGGCACTACACCGGCTTAATACGCCCACAAGAAATATTGTTACGGTTGAAGACCCGGTAGAGTACCAGATAAGAGGAATCAACCAAGTGCAGGTTAACGAAAAAGCAGGTTTACTATTTAGCACTGCTTTGCGTTCCATATTAAGACAAGATCCTGATATCATACTTATAGGTGAAATCCGTGACGGTGAAACAGCAAAAATCGCAATAGAATCTGCTCTTACAGGCCATCTTGTTTTTTCTACCATACATACCAACGATTCTGCTTCAATTCCTACTCGTTTGATAGATATGGGAATAGAGCCGTTTCTTGTGGCATCCTCTCTTATTGGTGCAACAGCGCAAAGACTTGTGAGAAAGGTGTGTAATTATTGTAAGAAGCCCTATAAACCGGATCAGGAAGTCTTGAGTAATCTTAGCATGCAAACATCGGTTGAATTAGGTGAAATACCTTTTTATAAGGGTGAGGGTTGTGATAAGTGTAATAATACGGGGTATAAAGGGAGAAAAGCAATAAATGAGATACTTCCGATTACCCATTCCATTAGAAAGCTTATAATGAGAAGTGCGAGCTCAAGAGAAATTGCAGAGCAGGCGAAAAAAGAAGGTATGAAAACTCTGCTTGACGATGCTCTTGCAAAGGCAGCGGAAGGGATCACAACGATTGATGAAGTTTTAAGGGTTGTATCTACAATAGAAGGAGGTGAATAATGATTACATTGGAAAATCTTCTAAAGTTTGCTACTGAACAAGGTGCATCTGATATTCACCTCACAGTAGGTTTACCCCCGATTCTAAGAATTAATAAAGAACTTATTTTCTTGGAGGAAGACAGGCTTACTCCGGAAGATACGGCGGAAATGATGTTTTCCATAATGAGCGACAATCAGAGGGATATTTTTAAAAAACGCCTTGAATATGATTTTTCATATGGATTGTCAGGTGTTGCGCGTTTCAGAATAAATGCATTTTATCAAAGGGGTTCTATTGCCGCAGCTTTCAGGAGAATTCCGTTTGAAATACCACCACTTGACTCGCTTGGCGTTCCGGATGTTGCGCACGACATCATTAACCACGAAAGGGGTTTCGTTCTTGTAACAGGGCCGACAGGCCACGGGAAATCTACTACACTTGCTGCAATGATTGATGAAATAAATATAAATAAATCTGCGCATATCCTTACCATAGAAGATCCTATTGAATATCTTTTCACACATAAGCGCTCTGTAATTGCACAGAGGGAATTAGGGGGAGATACCCTGTCATTCCCTAATGCTTTGCGTTCTGCCTTGAGAGAAGACCCTGATGTGATACTTGTTGGAGAAATGAGGGACTATGAAACGATTGCCACTGCCCTAACTGCAGCTGAAACAGGGCATCTGGTTTTTGCAACACTGCATACTAACTC
>WFSP01000006.1 GCA_015485995.1 Caldisericales bacterium
AGTTGCCGAAGAAATGCTAAAGGCAAATGATATAAAAATAGATAAATTAACAAAGAAACAGATAGATTATTTAACAAAATCGCATTAAGGGGGCGAAAATGTCGTTTATAATAACAGTTTATGTACCATCGGGGATAGTGATGGCATCGGATAGCAGGCAGAGTATTACAATCCAGCGGAGAGACAACACGGGAAAAGAATATCCCCCGCTTCAAACAGTTAGCTCTGATTTTGTATACAAAACATACCTTTTAAAAGAGCAGCAAATCGGAATAAGTACTTTCGGAGAATCTCTACTTGGCAAAGTACCTATGGACTTTCACCTGAAAGAATTTGAAGAAGAAGATTTATCTGCTAAAGATGATGTGGAAACAGTGGCAAACAAGCTGCTTAACTTCTTCAAAAGAAAATTTCCCACTTCAGACACATCTTTTCATATTGCAGGTTACCAGAAAAAGGATAAGCTCAGTATTCCATTCGTTTATCACTGCAATGTAAAACGTGCTGAGCTTAAAAGGTTAAATCGCTCGCAAGAAGCAAATAAAATTCTTTATGGTGCGAGTTGGGGTGGGGAAGGAGATATTATTGCGGAGATTCTTCAACCTGCCTGGACAAGGGATAAAAGCGGAAAATTCATACAGATACAAAAACCGCCAATTATATGGGATGCGATGCCCCTTCAAGATGCAATCGACTTTGCCGTTTATGCAGTAAAAACAACGATTGACACAATAAGATTTCAGGCACGTGCAAAAACAGTGGGCGGCCCAATTGATGTACTGCTCATTACACCCGAAGGCACTAATTGGATAAAGAGAAAAGAGCTGTTTGCTTAAATAAACTGACAATTAAGGGGTTGAATATTCAACCCCTTTTATTTATTCTTTATATAAGACACTCAAAAAATAATAAAGGCGCATAGGCAAAGGGTTTCTCAAGAGTAGCTATTTCAGATATTTTTCCAAAATTACCAATTTATTGAATTATGTAATAAAACTGTAAATAAATGCGTGCGTGTTTATGGCTATTTATAAAAAAATCGTGCATAACAAAAATTTCACCCTCATTTCTAACAAAAACACTTGCAGAAATTTTTACTTAAAATTAAGCCGTTTCCGTTTCTGCGCAAATAAAAGCAATACGCTCAATAAGCCTTATAAAAACAGCTTTTATGGGACACTTCCAATAAAAATACTAAAATTGGCCCATTCCCAAAAACTTACTCTTTATTTTTGAGAATTTTGTCCATCCTGTGGTACAAACCTTTTAAAGAAGGATAAATATCCTTATAAATTTTGTTAAATAATTTGTCGTAGATTTTTACATTTTTTGGCTCAGGGTAGAAAATATCCTTAACTCGAGACATATTTTTTATCGCAAGCTCAAAATTTTTATAAACACCTGTTGCAACAGCAGCATCTATTGCAGCACCAAGCGCAGACAGATACGGGGTATGCATTCTTTTTGCAGGAAGGTTAAATATCTCTGATGTAATTTGCATAATTTCCGAGCTTTCAGAACCTCCACCCCCCACAACAAGAGTTTTGGGATACTCACCGGAATAGTCTCTTATCACTTCAAGCACTCTTTTTAGTTCATAAGCAACTCCTTCTATAATCGCCCTGTAAACATGCACACGAGTATGCTTTGCAGAAAATCCAATAATTGCACCTCTCGAAGCAGGATCGAATGCAAACGGGAACCAATATGGCTGTAGCACTAAACCTTCAGAGCCAGGGGCAATTTCCGCCATTTCCTTATCAAGAAGGCTCTCGGGGGAGATTCCGAGCTTTTTTGCTTCTGCCAGCTCATGTTTTGCAAATTCCCTTTCAAACCAGGACACCATCCAGTACCCGCCGCCTACAAGACCCTCAAGTACCCATTTGTTTGGTATGGCGCTTCCCCACGTAAAAAAGTCCATATGGGGATGTGATACAAAACGGTCACTCAGAATTTCAATCACTGCGGCAGTCCCATAACTTATCTCTGCAATATCGCTTTTTATGCCGCCTGCAGCTAAAAGTTCGGACTGCTTATCACCGGCAGCTATTATTACGGGAAGACCTTCCCTTAAACCAAATTCCCTTGCTCCCTCAGAAGAAACATATCCCGCAACATCCGTAGGGCTTACCAATTCAGGCAGTTTCTCACGCGTGACACCAAGCGCTTTATAGACAAAAGGGAGATCGTACCATTTGAGGTGTTTCAAATCGATTGGAAATATTCCAACAATCATCGATGAGCTGTCTTTAAATTCACCTGTAAGTGCAGTAAAAATATGGGAAGATGCAGTAAGGAATTTGTATGTTTTCCTGTAATTTTCAGGTTCGTACTTCTTCATCCAGTTGAACTTAGAGCGCCTCTGGTACTCTTTCATCATATATTCTTTTCCTGCAATCTGTATAAGTAATCTGCTCGCCCCTCTTGGAAGCCTAAGCCCCTCTGTTTTTCTCTCGTCCAGCCAGGTAATTGCAGGCCTTACTGCTTTTCCTTTTTTATCAACCGGAATAATTGTACTTCTGTGGGTTGTAATTGAAACGGCAAGAAAATCATTATTGGAAACTCCTGAATTTTTTACTGCCTGTTCCGTCATTTTTTTTACGGTAGCAAGGTAATCTTCAGCATCCTGTTCAGCAAAGTTTGGTGCATTGGAAAAATACGGAGTTACTGGTGCAACCGCTTTGGAAACAACCTTTCCCTTTCTATCGAACACAAATGCCTTTACATTCTGAGTTCCACCGTCAATAACAACAAAGTATTTCATTCCTGCCTCCCTTTTATAAGCCATTTAAAAGATTGGAAACATCTTTATTGTATCCTAATACCTGGAAGAAAAAAGGCGGGATAAACCCGCCTTGCAAAAATATACCTACAGCTAATCAATAGCTTTTCTGAAAAATGCCACTAATGATAGCGCCTCCGGATTCTGTAACCATTCCGTAAACCGAGAGCCTGAAGTTTTTATCTTTTTCCACCTTTTTAATCTTTTCGTAGTGCCCGTTTAGCCCATCATTCTCTACCACGTAAACCATATCGCCTTCTTTTAGGTTTTCAGTACGCACTAACTTTTCTTCATTATTATCGATTACAGGAATCTGGTGGCTTGCACCCGTAACAGTTTTTTTCGTATCTGTTTCAACGACAAAAAGGGGTTCGTACACTGCACGCCTAATTATCTCCTTTACTTTTTCAAAACCGTTTCTGCCGAGAATTTGCATATCTTCAGAGAGATCCTTCAGCCAGATATCCTCTTCCTTTGCAACAAGCCTCTCTGCCGGCTTCGCAAGCGTAAAAAAGTTTCGCATAGTAAATACACCTGTTTTCCCGTCATATTTAAGCACCACTTTCTCATCTTCCGAGAAACCATTGTAAAAACGGTCTCTTATTGGTTCTTCAAAGTATATCTTGTCTATAAGCTTCATCAGCCCCTCCTACTTTTTTTTCTGGAAATATCTGTCAATACCCACTGCAGCTCTATGACCATTCGCAATTGCGGATATTGCATTTCCCTTGGAAGTTTCTACCAGGTCACCACCGGCAAACAAGCCAGGAATAGATGTTTCCCCATATTCATCAACCCATACTCTTCTGCGAGGAGTGAACTTAAGCTGCTCAAACATTTCCTTAGGAATAAAGGAGAAATTATACATCTGTCCCACTGATTCAATGATAAAATCTCCTTCAAGTACTTTTACCTGGTCCTCAAAGAATGTTGGATGGAATCTGTGCTTTTCGTCAAATACAGATTTTACTTTCACGATTTCAAGCCCTTTAATTTTATTATTCTCATCGAATATTACTTGTTTTGGACCCCATCCCGGATTAAAGATTACCCCTTCTTCAAGGGCTCCTTCCACTTCCTCTCCAGAGGCCGGCATAATATCCCAATCTTCCAAACTTACTGTTTGAACCATCGTGTCTTCGCCACCATGCGAAATTTGCTGAAGCCTTATAGCAGTCCTTGCAACATCCATTGCAACGTTTCCACCACCAATAACAATAACGCGTTTTGGAATTTCTCTGTTTCCTTCAACTTTCACACTGCGCAGAAAATCAACGCCCTGTATAACATCCGGGTGCTCTTCCCCTTTAAGCCTGATTGAACGCCCGTACGAAAGCCCTATGCCCATATAGGTAGCGTCGTACTTTTTCATCAAATCTTCGAAGGAAACATCCTTGCCTACTTCCGTGTTAAACTTAATTTTTACACCCATTGATTTAATATGGTTAATTTCTTTATCAAGCTCATAAACAGGAAGCCTGTAAAGTGGAATCCCAAGGCCCAATGCTCCGCCTCCAGTGGGACGTTTTTCAAATATTGTTACCGAATGCCCCATTGTTGCAAGATAATATGCAGCAGAAAGCCCACTCGGGCCTGCACCTATCACCGCAACTTTCTTTCCGCTCTTTGGCATCTTTTCAAGCTCAGATTTTCCATAATCTTTCAGCTGGTCGGTTGCGAAGCGCTTTAACCACATTATCTGTATTGCATCACCCCTGTAATTGTATACACAGTCGTCCTGACAAGCATGTGTGCAAATTCTTCCGCATATTCCTGGCAAAGCATTATCTTCAAGCATATATTTTACAGAAAGCGTATTATCCCCGTCAAATATCGCCTGGATGTATTCAGGAATTTTCATATGAGCCGGGCATCCCTGCATACAAACTCCACACCCGAGGCAACGCATCGCTTCTTTCTTTGCCTGCTCTTCATTAAATCCAAGGATAAGCTCTTCAAATGTTTTCTTACGGACATCTGGTTCAAGCTCCTGCATTTCCTCTTTTTCAAGCATAAGAGGAGTAATTTCATCACTCTGCGTAAATCCCGGCTCTCTGCCTTGTTCTTCGAGAGGAATCCAAACAAAAGAATCTGCATCAGGAGAAGTATAAATAAGGTCTTTGGAAAGTTTCAAAGAACCAGTCGGGCAAACCTCCACGCACAGCCCGCAGTAGGAGCAACGGCCGTAATCTATCTGAGGCCTTACCGGGTTACTACCCTCTTTCACTTCTATGGGATGCACACCGCTTGGATCAACCATCGCAATTGCCGCACAAGGGCAAATATCCCTACAGTTGCCACAACCAATACATTTATCCACATCATTTATATGGAAACCCCTATACCTTTCAGGAACAGGCTTTGTTTCCTTTGGATATTGTAAAGTGTGAGGTTTTTTAAAGAGGTACTTTACCGAAGAAAGCGGTTTTATCAAACTTCCATTCTCGTATTCTTCTATTTTTTTGTTCATTTCGTCTTTATCCATTGTTTCACCCCTTACCTATCTATCTCTGGTGGACATATATCAAGGCTCAGCAATATGTGCGAAGCATCGGCAAGCCTTGCCCCAACAAGCAATTTCTCAGCAATGGTAAACATATGGGGAGTAGATGCACCACGCACTGAAACTCTGTAAGGTTTCCCTGTTCCATCACCTACCATATAGAATCCATGCTCCCCTCTTGCAGATTCAACCTTTGCGTACGTTTCTCCTGCAGGGACATACCATTTAAACGGATTCGGCATCTTTGTCCAGACAGGCCCTTTTTTAGGTATTTTCTTTATAGCCTGTTCTATCAAGCTTAATGAATTATCAATCTCAAATCTTCTCACAATGGCACGTGCCCAGGAGTCGCCTTCAGTAAGAGTTGGCACATCAAAATCAAGGTAAGGATACGCTGCATAAGGATCATCTTTTCTCACATCCTGAGCAATACCCGTTGCTTTAAGGACTGGCCCTGTCGCTCCCCATTCAAGAGCTTGCTCCTGAGTAATTTTCGCAATTCCTTTCGCTCTGTGGATAAACATTGCGTTTTTAAAAAACAGGTTGTCATAATCCACAAGTTTATCTCTAAGATATTTCACATATCCAAGAACTTCTTCTTCCCATCCTTCAGGTAAGTCCCTACGCACGCCACCCGGCCAGATATACATATGATACACACGAGCACCTGTAAGTTCCGAGAACATATCAATTGCGTAATCTCTGTCACCTGTTGCCCACTGGCCAAGAGTATACAATCCGAGGGAAGCAGCATATCCACCCATCCATAGCAGGTATGCGGTGGTTCTTGCAAGCTCAAGGACAATTGTTCTTATATATTTTGCACGTTCCGGTATTTCAACACCCATTAAGTCCTCAATCGCCATAGAGTATCCGGCTTCGTTTATATCAGGCTCTGGCACGCAAATTCGGGGAATCAGCGCAAGATTCTGGATGTAAAGCCTGTTCTCCATTCCTTTTTCAAATGCCCTGTGCAAATACCCGGGATCACCTTTTGCAGAAATAATTGTATCGCCTTCAAGTTCAAGGTGAAGAGAAAAGTTCCCAGGAATACCGGGATGGTTGGGCCCTATAAAAAGTTCGTAACTTTTACTCATCTTTTCCCTCCGTTTCTTCTTCCGCAGAATGCCTAAATTCATAATGACTATTCACATATCCTACAGAATCAAAATCCTTACGCATAGGAGGTTGTCCCTTCCAGTTCTCAAGAATAAAAGGTTTTCCGCTGTCACTGTTGCCTAAAACTTTTATTCCAAACATTTCCGTAAGTTCTCTCTCGTATGTATGCGCAGGCGTATAAATTTTCTCCACTGTTTCAATTTCGGCTTTGTCACGTGAAATTCTCGTACGGACAACACCATTTACCTTTTCCTTATAATTATACAGAACATAGAATATTTCAAACTGACCATCTTCAATTCTATCCACAGCACTCATTATAGAGAGCTGGTTAAACCCTAAAAGCTTCATACTGTAAAGAGCACCAGTGAGTTTATCTTTTGAAACATCCACAAAAATTCTGTTATCTCTTTGCACAGTAACGGCTGCACCGTCAACCTGCTTGACTTTATCTACTATGCCTGTCATCCCAGCACCTTCCTTTGATTCTTCTCATAGTATTCATAATTTTCTTTATATCTTCTATACCCATTAGCCTGCCCTTTATCAATTAAGTCCATTAAATGCCTAAAAGAACTAATTACCGCCTCAGGCCTCGGCATACAGCCTGCAATATACAAATCTACAGGGATATATTTGTCAAGTTGTTTGATAACAGAATAAGAATCCCAATAAACTCCTCCATTTATCGGACAAGAGCCAAATCCTATTACATATTTGGGGTCAAGCATCTGCTCATAAACTGTTACAATTCTTCTTAGCGTCTTTATATTTACATATCCTGTAACAAGTAAAATATCTGCCTGCCTTGGTGTTACATACGGAACGATACCAAATCTTTCCATATCATAACGGGATGTCATTGTCGGAGGAAGTTCCATTGCCCCGCATCCAGTACAGTAATGAAGCATCCATAGGGAACGTTTCCTCAGCATATTGCTGATTGCCCTGTACTGTTCTTCCGTCATTTTATCCATAACACATACCTCCTATCTCACCAAAACAATAATAAGGCCTATCAGTGCAAGAATAGTAGGCCATCTCCAATAAAACCGCACCGCATCATCAATTCTAAACCGCGGCAGTACTTCGTCAAAGAAAATAAGAACAACAAATACAACAAACATTTTTGCATAGAAATAGAAAATATTTGATGCGCCTCCCATAAACAAGTCTACAAATAGCGCTATTTCAATATAGATATGAAAAGCATGGTTTATCATAAGAAGCCCGAGATGCTTTCCACCATATTCAGCCATAGGGCCCGTTGCAATCTCATTCGGAGCAATTGATACATCAAAAGGATGCTCTCCAAGTGCGCCATAAGTTACAATAATGCCTACGATAGCAGAGAGGGGAAGGAACCACATTGCCCAATGCCCACTTGCCTGCGCTTGAGTAATAGCATAGAGATTTGTTGTGTGATATTTTAGTACAACAGATATAATTACAATAACAAAAGGAAGGTCATATCCCAGCATCATAGTTAAAGCTCTTGCGATACCAATACTGGAATTTGGGTTTGCACTTTCACCTGCTCCAAGTGCCATTGCAAGAGAACCAATCACCATAATATATAGAAGTGCAATAACATCTGCAGAACCAGTTAGTAATTTCATACCCGGGATTGGAATAAAAAATATTACAACCATTGATGCGGCAAGCGCAATAATAGGACCAAGATCATACATCACGCCGTGGGAAATATTGCCTTCTTTAGAGAGTAGCTTAAATATATCCAGCAGGGGCTGAATAAACGTTGGTCCATACCTTCGCTGTATCCTTGCGGCGATTTTTCTCTTAAACATCATAAGGGAAATACCTATGGAAAATGCAAGCAGAGGTATGCCAATTGCAATCAGTATGTTTTTTACCATAACCTGCCTCCTAAAAGTATTACAAACGCAACTATCGTGAGCAACACAACAATGTAAGAGCCATATGTTTCAAGGTTACCCGTATAAACTCTACGCATATAATCACCAAACACTTTTACTGAACGCGCCCATGCTTCATACATCTTATCGGCACTCCACTTAAAGAACGGGTTTACAACTCTGCCAAAGAACATATAGAAGCCATAGCTATAATCATACTTCATTTCAGGAGTAACAACCTGACCTGCAGCATAAGTACTGTACTGAGAAACTTTCTTAGATTTGGGGAGCATAAAGAATAGAGCAAGAACAACAATGAAAGTAATTATTAACACTGAGGAAATGTTCACAACTTTCAAAGCTCCTATTGCACTACCCTGCGGAAAACCGTAAAGGTTATATCCTATAGGCGCAATGCCAAATAATTTTTCACCTCTCGCAATAATATCCATTGCAAGGCCTGGGAAAACTCCATAAACAATTGCAAGAAAGGAGAGTGTCCAAATAGGTATCTGCATAAGAAACGGCACTTCTTTCACGTCTTTATATTTTTCCGGAAGCTGCCCTAAAAATACGGAGTGAATGAAACGATAAAGATAAAGGAACGCTCCCGTACTTCCCACAAATGCCATAATAAGCAGGAATACTTCCTTTTTCTGAAGCAGAGCTTCATATATCATCCATTTCGAAACAAAACCGTTTAGGGGCGGAACACCCGCAAGTGCAATAATTCCGATTAAAGCACCTGTAAATGTAATGGGCATTTTTTTAATAAGCCCCCCAAGTTCATTCATATTTCTCGTGCCGGTCCTATAAATTACCGCACCGATTGTGAAAAACAAAAGGCTTTTAAAGATTGCGTGGTTTAATGCATGGAATAAGCCACCTGCAACTCCAAGGGAAGTTCCCATTGCAAGCCCCAGTACTACATATCCTATCTGTGAAATAGATGAATATGCAAGTAGTCTTTTTGCATCTTCCTGCATAATTGCAAGGAATGTGGCCAGTACGATAGAAATTGCAGCAAGCCACTGCACTATATAGAGTAAAAGTGGAACAGGCAGAAACGAAGGAACAAGCTTTCCTATAAGCTGAACGGAAAGGAAACCATAGAAGAGGATGAACAAGCCGTATGCTCCCATTTTAATAAGCACGCCGGAAAGAAGTGGCGAAACAGGAGATGGCGCTTCAGAGTGTGCATCGGGCAGCCAGGTATGAAGAGGCATAATCGCAGCCTTCACAAAAAGCCCTGTTCCTAAAAGAAGCATTACCCAAATAGTAAAGGGACGAGAGGATTTTGCAAGAAGAGCCGCTATATTGGAAAAAACAAGCGAATGTGCCCTTCCGTAAATCATTGCCATTGCAATAAACATTGAATACGCACCAATTACACTCATAATAATATACTTATAGCCGGCTTTAATAGATTCTCTTCCGCCCTGTATGATGAGAAGATAAGATGTCCAGCTCATCATTTCCCAGAACATAAAAAATGTGAGAAGGTCGCCTGCCAATGTGATTCCAAGCATAGCACCTTCTACAAAAAGCAGCTCAAGGTAATAAAAATCAAGCCCTTTGTGATTTTCAACATCATTTATGGAAAAAATAATAACAAGTAAAGAGATACCAGTAACGATAAATGCAAACAGCCAGGAGATTGGGTTGATGCGCAAAACAAGTACAGAGCTAAATAATTTACCCCAGACAAAGCTGTCAATCGAGGTGTTATAGTAGAAGAAAAGCTCTATAAGAGTAAGCAGCGAAAACAAAATGGCAAACGTGTATCTTACCCAACGGTGTACCTTACCACCAAGATAAGCAAGTATGCCACCCACAAACGGTGTCGCAAGCAGAACTCCAAGTGACATATTCATCATAGACCTCCTAAATGCAAAACTGCATTGATATATACATTTCTGCTTACAAGATCAGCAGCAGCCTTATTTGCAAAGTTCATTATAGGTTTCGGATATATACTTATAACAAGCAAAATGATTCCAAGTACAATGGCTGCGGTAAGCATCCACCCGGGTGCTTCTTTAATCTCCACACCTTCTCTCGGTTCTCTAAAGAACATTAATTGCAAAACCTTAAAGAAATAAGCCCCTTCGATTAGGGACATAAATAATACAATAACAACAAAAACTATTGTATAAGCATTCACGCCTTGCAATGTTGCAAATATAATCTGCAATTTGCTCCAGAAGCCAAAGAACGGCGGGAGCCCCATTAGAGAGAAGGCAGCAATTGCAAAGAAAAATGCTGTAACTTTCATTTTCCTTCCAACACCCGCAAAATCCTCTATGTTTCTAGAGCCAATTCGCAAAATTATGCCTCCGACCAACAAGAAAAGCATTGCCTTAGCAAGGGAATGATTTATCATTTGCATAAACGCACCCTGCATTCCATGAGTACTTCCAAGAGCAGACGCGTAGAAGAAAAGGCCTGTCTGCCCGATCGTAGAATATGCAAGCATTCTTTTTATATCTTTCTGGAAAAATGCGGCGGTTTCGCCAAATATTAATGTAAGCAGGCCAAAAAGAATAAGGAAAATTACAACCTGGTAATAATTAAACACTGTTACCGTTATCCTGATGATTGCATAAATTGCGGCAGTTGTCATTATGCCCGAAAGAATAGCAGAAACAGATGAAGGTGCCGCAGGATGCGCATCGGGAAGCCATGCATTCAACGGGAAAAGCGCGCCCTCTATGCCAAGACCTGTAAATATGAAGGTATATGGCAAGAGTTTCTGTGCAAAGCTGAACCGCAAAATTTTCTGTGCAATATCAGCCATATTCAGCGTGCCCGTTGCAGCATACAGCATAACAACTCCTATTAAAAGAAGAGAAGCTCCGATAGAACCCATTACGAGATATTTGAACCCTGCCTCTACCGAGCCCTTATCTCTGTGAAAGCCTACAAGCCCAAATGCTGAAATGGAAGTTACCTCAAAAGCAACAAATAAGTTAAATAAGTCTCCTGTAACAATCATCCATGTAACGCCGGTAACAAGCAACGTGAAAAGCATATAAAATTTTTCGGAAGGTTCTTCCTGAATATAGACAGTATTGTAAATAGACACAAGAAAGCCAAGAAGAGAAGCAATAACCACAAGGAGAAGCCCAAGCCTGTCCACGGCCATATTAATTGCAAACGGGGGCTTTATGCCAGCTGTTGTTGCAACGACTACACCATTTTTCAGAACAGGAGGAATCAGCGAAAGAGCAACCGTAAGGTTTGCCCCAAACGCGATAATGGGCATATACTTGGCACTCTTCTTTGATAGCGGTGATAAAACCGCAATGAGAAATGCAAAAAACAGTGGAATTCCAATAAGCAAAATTGGATTAGCTAAGTTTACCATCTCAAACTCCTTATTTTCTTTATATCAAGCGTCCCATAATGCCTGTATAGAAGCACTACGAAAGCAGCAGCAAGGGCAAGCTCAGATGCGCCAATTACGATTGCAGTAAGAGTAAGTGCCTGTGGCACCGGGTCGACCATTTTGACCGCTTTGCCTAATACGGCAGGGGAAAAAATAGGCGCAGTACCACCTTTAACATATCCTATGCTTACAATGAGAAGGTTTGTTCCGGAAGCAATAAGATCCAATCCTATTAAAATCTTTATAAGATTCTTCTTAATAATAATTGCATACAGCCCACCTGCTATAAGAAGAAATGCTCCCACATAGTAGATCATTTATCACCTCCGCGGCAAACCGCTTCACACATCATATCATCCACAATGCCAGCAAATTCGGAGGCAACCTTAAATCCGATCGCAATATAAATTATCGGGAGTATTCCTGCGCTAAAAAGCATATTAAGCTGGCCCTTCGGGAGGAAATTAAACAAAAACGAGTTACCTTGCGTAAGCAAACCCCACAGGCCTAATCCAACAAATGTAAGCCCTGCAAGCCCTTCCACAATGGATAGCCTTTTTCTGTTCACACTTTCCCCTGGATATGCAAGATACAGCAAAAGGAAGCCAGATGCTATAATTGCACCACCCTGAAAACCTCCGCCCGGAGTTAGGTGTCCGTGAATAAAGATGTAAGAGCCGAACAAAAGGATAAAAGGGAAAATAATGCGCGAACCTACTCGAACAATAAAGTTCGGATAAACTTGTTTTTCTCTTTTTTTCTTATCTTCACCAAGAACATAAAACAGAATCGCAACTCCGGCAGCTGCAGCAAAGAGGACAGAAACTTCGCCTAAAGTATCAAATCCCCTGTAATCCAGTGTAACAGCAGTTACAACATTTGCAGCATTGGTCTGTTTTATGTCATTATTTAAATAATATTTTCCAACAGCCATTTTATTTTTCCCAAACGGAAAAGCGGCAAAGAAAAGAACTAACGCTGTGACAATAATGCCAAGAAAAATGGCATATGTAATTTTTCGAATCATTTTTCTCTCCTTTCCGTCTTTCTCACAACGATGATATAAATCGCCATAGTGAGTGCTGCCCCTATGCTTGCTTCAGCCATAGCAACATCCGGCGCCTGAAGAAATAGAAAAAGAACTGAAATGATAAGGCTTACGGCGCCCATAGCAACAACAGCGGCGATGAGGTCCTTAAACTGAACAGAAAGAACTGCCAAAATAATCATCAATATGATTAGTACCCAAGATGCATACAGTATCATTTTGTTTCCTCCTTTTCCTCTTTACCAAAGAATTCATCCGCCTTATTCACCACTGTCCTTTTATCAAGGGGAACTCCTGTTTTATATCCTGCCCTCATCAAGGCACTTGAACTTACAGGCGCAGTAAGTAAAATAAATAACGCAACAACAAGGCATTTTACAAACCAATGGGGATAAAGAACTCCCACGCCAAGAACAGAAGAAAAAGCACCTAAAGTAGTTGATTTGGTTGAAGCCTGCATCCTCGTATAAAGGTCAGGTAAGCGAATCAAACCAAAAGCACCTAAAAAGAGAAAAGCAGCACCAAAGTAGAGCAAGAAATATCCAAAAAATACTCTCATTTTAGAACCCCCTCTCAATAAATCTTGCAATTACAAGCACTCCGATAAACGCAAGGAGGCCATAAACAAGCGCGACATCAATGTAGATGTATCTGTTAAAAATCATAGCAAAAAACACAAACAACGCGATTGTAATCGTAGTAAGCACGTCAAGCCCTATTACTCTGTTTGTTATGTCAGGGCCTGCTACCATACGCACAACAGCGAGAATCATGCCCGCTAATACAACAGCAATGTAGATCCAGTTTAGTATGCTCATCCGAAAATCTCCTTCAAAAACTTCTCAAACCGCCCGCAAATTTCGTGGGTTGCCCCCTGAATAGTTTCATCCTTTACATAGATCCAGTGAACAAGAAGCATATCATCCTTAACGTCCATGGTAAGCGTACCAGGGGTAAGAGTAATAGAGTTTGCAAGTGCAAGTTTCCCAACGTCAGTTTTTAAGTCAGTATGAACCATTACAATGCCAGGCTTAATAGGCATACTTGGTGCAAGCACCCTGTAAGCCATATCAAAATTTGCAAGAATAACCTGCCATAAATAATAAGGAGTATAAATAATAAGATAGAACAATCTTTTTGGAGAAAGATTTCTTAAACCATGCTCGGTCAAGTAATCAAAAGAGCCAATTCCAACAAGCAGGGACACAACTAAACCTACAATAAGTTCATCTGTACGAGTTGTAGCAGTAAGCAACAGCCACGCAGCATACAGAACAATTACAGTAAAAATGTACCTGTTAAGTTTTCCTGCTTTTTCCATTTTCCACCACCTTTCGTTTATATTAAAACAGTTCAATTTTATTATTTTACAGAATTTAGTCAAGGGAATTTTTTAACATATAAATCATTAGTGAATTAGATAAAATAAGAAGTCACGGGCTTTAGTTGTATTTTTAACTTAAAGAAATAAAGAGTAAAAATAGAGAATAAGGCTCAATATAGCAGTTTTGTTAAAATTTTACCATTTTTAGTGAAATAATATTACAAACTATTGACAAATATAAAAATATAGATATAATGGTTTGTGATGAAAGAGAACGAAGGAGTTGACCTAAAGTTGAAAGAAGCAAGAGAAATAAAGTACTATTTAAGTGCATTTACAAATGAAAAAAGGGTGCAAATAGCTATATTTCTCAACAAAAAAGAGATGAACGTGGGAAGTATTGCAAAAGCCTTAAATATGCCCCAGTCATCAGTTTCACTGCATCTTGAAAAGCTATTTACCTGCGGTGCAGTGGAACGAAAAAAAATAGGCAAAAATGTATATTACAGAATAAATCAGAAAAATATGAATCACGTTATTAAATTGCTAACTCATTATTTTACTAATAAAAAACTTTATAAGGAGGCGGAATTATGGCACCATTATCAGCAGACATGAAGCATTACTACGAGCAATTTATGGATCTGCTCAAAAAAGCAGGAGAAGCAGAACCGGGCTACGCAAAAGCCCTGATGGAGTTCGTAAAACAGGCGGAAAAACCGGGAGCACTTTCCACAAAAACTAAAGAGCTTATTTCAATCGCCCTCGGCGTTACAGCACATTGCCCATTCTGCATTGCATTTCACACTAAAAATGCAATCGCACAAGGCGCAACCAAGCAGGAAATTCTTGAAGCAGGGCTTGTTGCAGGACTTATGGGCGGAGGCCCGGCAATTGCATATCTCAGGTACTTAATTGATGCTTGCGACCAGTTCGAGGCAAAGTAAGAAAAATGCCTGTAAGCCTCTCGCTTAGGAGAGGCTTACTTTTTTTCAAGTTTTTGCTACACTTAATGTATGGAGGTAAATAAAATGGAAGAATATGACATTGCAATAATTGGCTCAGGATCAGCAGGCTACGTTTCAGCAATCAGGGCTGCCGACCTTGGAAAGAAAGTTGTCGTAGTAGAGCACAGAGAAATAGGTGGCACCTGTTTGAACAGAGGTTGCATTCCCACAAAAGCGCTCCTTAAAGTTGCCGAGATTTACGAAACAATTAAAAATTCAAAAGCATTTGGGATAAGTGCAGAGAATTTGTCCTACGATCCCGAATCTATCCAGAGAAGAAAACAAGCAGTCGTAAGAAGGCTTGTTTCCGGAGTAGAATTTTTATTTAAATCAAGAAAAATCACGGTTGAAAAGGGCACGGGAAAACTCCTTGACGAGCACACTATACAAATTTCAAACGGAAAAACAGTAAAGGCAAAAGATATCGTAATAGCAACCGGCTCAGAACCGGCACTTATACCTGTATTTAAAATCGACCATAAGAATGTCCTTACAAGTGATGATATATTGAATCTTACTGCTCTTCCAAAAGATATACTCATTGTAGGTGCAGGAGCAATAGGCACAGAATTTGCAACTTTCCTTTCTACTTTAGGCGTAAAGGTTACAATCGTAGAAATGATGCCACAGGTTGTTCCAACCCTTAAAGATAAAAAATTTGCAAGTATGATTCAGCGTTTTCTCGAAAAACACGGAGTAAAAATTCTTACGGACACAAAAATTGAAAATATCAATATCGCAAAAGACGGAGAAGTCGTGTCTACCCTCGGAAATGGAGAAGAAATTCATACGGAGAAAGTGCTCGTTTCAATTGGAAGAAAACTTAACTCCGATGGGATAGGGTTAGAAAAACTTGGAATTAATAAAGAGCGCGCTAGAATTGTGGTAGATGAACATCTTAGAACGAACATTCCAAACATATACGCAATAGGGGATGTTGTTGGAGGATTACTCCTTGCACACAAGGCAATGAAAGAAGGCGCAACTGCAGCTGAGATTATTGCGGGAATGGATAAGAAAATGGATTACAGGGTTGTACCGTGGGCAATATTCACAACACCGGAGATTGCATCGGTGGGGCTTACGGAAGAAGAGGCAAAAGAGCAAGGAATGAATGTAATAACCGGCGAATTCCCATTCACTGCAAACGGAAAAGCAGTATCAATGAATGCAACTGACGGGGAAGTAAAAATTGTTGCAAGAAAAGACACAAATGAAGTTATCGGAGCACAAATCATAGGGCCAGAAGCATCAGTAATGATTGCCGAACTCGCAATTGCAGTGGAGAAAAAACTTTCTTTAAGAGATGTTGCAGATACAATTCATACACATCCAACACTTCCCGAGGCAACAATGGGAGCTGCAAAAGATGCACTTGGAGAAGTAATACATATGGTAAGGAGGTAAATGGTGGAAAAGAAGGAAGTTGAAGGAGTAGTCGCCGAAACTGAGAACAATACTGCGTATATATATTTAAGCAGTGAAAAAGCTGGCGAGCTCTCAGAGGCAAGTTTTGTGGAACTACCTGAAATTGGAAAAGGAGTAAAAGAAGGAGAGCAATTTGCCAATGTGGAAACAGCAAAATCCGTTGAAAGCCTCAAAAGCCCGGTTAGCGGAACAGTTACTGCTATCGCAGAAGACCTTAAAAACACACCGGCAAACATATCATCTAAAACGTCCAGAGAGAATTTTATCATTCAGATAAATATATAAGCCATAAGTTGGATTTTTAGTATATAAACATAATGCCCGCAAAACACGCGGGCATTATGAATTCACAGTTTAATTTTCTCATAGGATTATTGAAATCAGAAATCTTCCAAAAAACTACTCTAAAATTAAATAATTCACCGAAAAATTTTACAAAATTTCAAGGGTAATGCCAGAATTTCTGCCACCTTTTCTGTATTCCTCCTCCCAAAAGAGGCACCACAAGAACTTTCATATTGTGTTAGCTTATTTGCCAGCATTATAATAAGAAAATTATATAAATAACTAACTGATATATAATAAATCCTGATACTGTCAATAGTTTTGTGTCAAATTCTTTCATAGGGTAGAAGCCTTCATTTTGTCAGTAGTTGCAGCTATAGTTGCTTTAGCTTTATGCTTTGTTTCTTTTCCTTTTCTTCCTTCTTTATTCCTGTTACACCTTTTTTCCCTTATCTTTATCACTGCATCCCTTGCGTTTTGGAATCCTCTTAGCTTTCTTGAAGCATACTTCTCATTCATATCTATGGATACAAGGTAGACTATCTTCTCTGCAGAGTTTACTTGAGGGAA
>WFSP01000007.1 GCA_015485995.1 Caldisericales bacterium
CATTCAAAAGCACAATTGCTCAAGGAAAAAGCACAAAACAACAAACAAAAAATAGCAGATTTGCAAAACAGATTTGCAAGTTTGGAAAAACTTATTTTACAGAGTGAGCGAGAAAAACAAAACCTGTCAAACATAATAGATAGGGAAAAAGAAATTCGCGAAAGGTATACAGAATTTTTAGAAAATCAAAGAACACTTAACGAGCTTCTGGAGAAACAAAGTATTGTAGAAAAGTTACAGAGAAAAAAAGAAAGAATTCTCTCGGAAATTAAAATAGAACAAGAAGGGTTAAAAAACAAGGCAGAGAATTTAGAAATCAGGATTAGCAACAATGAGAAAACAATGTCTGAAAACAAAATAAAAATTAACAAAATTAACGAAACACTCAAAAATTTATTAGAACAAAAAACGGGGAAAGAAAAAAAAGAACGCAGTGCCTCAGATAAAGTAGACAAATTAAAGAAAAATACCTCAAAGCTCAGGGAAAAATTTACTAAAAAAAACAGCCTCATTTCAGAAAAAGAAAAAATTCTTTCAGGCGCAAAGGGGAGAAAAGAATCAACATTGAAGCAACTAAAAATATTGAAAACAAAACTGGAAAAACTCCTTGATAAAAAATCAAAATATGAGCAGTACCCTTCAGTAAAAACCTTGAAAGCCGATACGGAAAACCTGAAAAATAAAGAAAACATCCTGAGAAAAGACCTTGAAACTGCAAAAGAAGAAAAAAATAAGACAGAAAAAGATTTGCAGTATTTCAAAGAAAACATTAAAGAAATAACTGAAAAAGACGCATTAATCAATGAAGGCACGGCAGTATGCCCTTTGTGCGGCTCCCCACTTACAAAAGAGCATAGAGATAAAATAAAGCTGGGATACAAGAGCGAGAGAGAAGAATTGGAAAAGAAAATTTCCAGCGCTTCCGAGCATTTGAATAGTTTAAAAGGGGAAATGCAAGAAATCACAAAACTATTAAAAAAGAATGCGGATGATATACAAGAAAAAGAAAAGCTGCTCTCCCGAAGTATCAGCGCAGAAACCACTTTACAGGAATTAAACAACCAAATTAAAGAAGCCCAAACTGACGTTCAACTTATCGAAAACCTTTTAAAAAAGGAATTTATCACTAAAGAGGAGGAAAGAGCACTTTCAGAAATAGAAAAAAAATTAATTTCGTTAAAAGACATAAACGAAGATATACTAAAAGAAGAAGAGAGAAAATTTGAAACAGAAGAAAGCGTACTTAGAGCAATAACAAAAGAACTGCAGCTAACAGAAAATAAAATTATAAAAAGCAGCGAGGAAATAAACGCCCTAAATATACAAAATGAGAAGCTCAAACAGGAAACTTCTGCCCTAAAAAACGAGCTTTCAAATATTGAAAAAAAGATAAACGATCCTGATTTTCAGAGAGAAAAAAGGGGAAAAACTGAGCAGCTTGAAAGGGAAATAAAGAATGCCGGCTTTGAGGAAACTGCACTAAAAAGATGCAAAGAAAAAAATAAGGAGCTTCTGCAATTTGGCGAACTTTACAGAACACTTAACGAGGCAAAAGTCAAACTAAAAAGTATTGAGAAATCTCTGGAGCAACGACTAAAGGAAGAAAAAGAAATAAAAGAAATCTTAAAGAAGGAAAAAGAAAACAGAGATACTCTTACAAAAGAATTAACAGCATTTAGCGGCATAGAAAATGAATTGGAACAGATAAGCGGAAAATTCAAAAACATTTCCGAAGAATTTAGCGAGGCAATTCGTAAAAAAGCAATTTTTGAAGAAAAGCTCCGATCCTTACAGGAGAAAAAAGAAAAATTAAAAACCCTTTCCGCGCAGATTACCGAGAAAGATTATAAAAAGAAGATTCTTGTGGTTTGCAGGGATATGTTCGGAAGGGACGGCATCCAGATTTCTATTATAAGAGATGCACTTCCTGAGATTGAGAATATTGCGAACGAGATGCTTGGCAGAATGACAAACAATAGAATGAATTTAAAATTTGACACGGTAAAACAACTAAAGAGCAGGGATAAAACAGTAAATACTCTGGATATAAGTGTATTTGACAATGGACAAAAGAGGCGCTACGAACTTTTCAGCGGAGGAGAACGCTTCAGAATAAACCTTGCTATAAGAATTGCCATATCAATGTACCTTTCGGAGCTAAACGGCAAGCCGCTTGAAATGCTCGTGATAGACGAGGGATTTGGAAGTCAGGATGAAAACGGAAAAATGAGAGTATTAGAAGAAATAAATTCTTTTAAAGACAAATTTAGAAAAATTATCGTGATCACACACATCCCTGAAATAAAAGAAAATTTTCCGTATGAAATACGCATTGTAAAAAACGAGAGAGGTTCCCATATTTCAATCATCTGAGTGTTTTAAATTCACAGGCGTTGTATTATAATTAAATGTTATGAAAAAAGTAATAATTATCTTAACTATATTTTTGCTTATCTTTTCAACAGGATGCTCCGTACAGAAAAAAACGGAGAAAATAAAAGTTGGCACAACAATATTTCCATTGTACGACTTCGTGAGAAATATCGGCGGAAATTTTATCGAGCCCGTTTTAATTGTCCAGCCCGGAGAAAGTCCACATACATTTTCACCAACAATTGAGGATTTAAAAAAACTCGCGGGAGCAAAAGTAATTTTTGTAAACGGATTTGGATTAGATGAATGGGTAGAAAAAGTTGCAAGAAGCGTAAACATAAAAACAGAGGTAAACGTAAATGAAAATCTCAAAAAAATAGTGGAAGAGCACAATGGAAACCCACATCTCTGGCTAAATCCCAAATATGCAGTAGAAGAATGTAAAGTAATTGCGGATACTCTCTCTAAAATCGACCCCTCACACAGCGGTTACTACAGAAAAAACTACGAAGAATACACAAACAAGATTCTAAAAACAGCAGAAAACCTCAAAAAAGAAGTCGACAAATTAAAAAATAAAAATTTCATTGCTTTCCACCCTGCCTATACCTATTTTGCGGAATATTTCGGTATGAACGAAGTTGCTGTAATTGAAAAAGTACCCGGGCAAAAACCTACCCCGAAAGAGCTTATTTCTATTGAAAACCTTATAAAAAGTAAAAAAGTAAATGTTCTTTTCAAGGAACCGCAGCTATCTTCCGATATAGTAAACGCAATAAAGGAAGATACGGGAATAAAAGTAGAAACGTTGGATCCACTGGGCGGTACAAAAGGGCGCAGCAGCTACATAAAGCTTATTATATATGATGTAGAAACAATGAAGCAGGCACTAAATGAATAACAAAACAATTCTGTCAGTAAAACATCTTACTGTAAAATATGGCAACACTACTGCTATTTATGATATTTCATTCGAACTGAAACGAGGAGCTCTCGTTATGGTTATAGGCCCAAACGGGGCAGGTAAATCCACGCTGATAAAAGCCACTTTAAACCTTGTGCCTCATAACGGGGAGGTAAAGTTATTCGAAAAACCTATAACACAATTGACAAGAACAGAACACCTCAAAATCGGGTACGTGCCTCAAAGATTTAACTTTTCAAAAAACCTACCCATAACGGTACAAGAAATATTAGAACTTTCCCTGGCAAAAACACCGCTTTCACAGGCTGAAAGGGAAAGACGAATAGAAACATTTTTAAAAATGGCGCATCTTGCAAAGATGAGAAATGAGCTGATTGGAAATCTTTCGGGAGGACAAATGCAGAGAGTTCTAATTGCAAGGGCACTTACATTTCTTCCGGAAATTATTTTTATGGATGAACCGCTTGCGGGAATAGACATCGCAGGAGAAAAAACATTCTATGAATTTATGGATACAATCCATACACGCTACAAAATTACAATCATTCTTGTTTCACACGACGTTACAGTAGTTGATAAGTTTGCCGATACAGTGCTTTGTTTAAACAAACGCCTCGTATGCGGAGGAAACCCACGAGATGTGCTAAGTGAGCAAAATCTAAAAAAACTCTATGGACATGATACGGGAACGTTCAGGCATAAACCCTGCCCTACAAACGGGCCCTGTGAGCTTTACAAAGAACAGGAGGTAAAATAGTGCCGCTGTTCCTTCAACGTGCACTAATTACAGGCATTCTATCGGCACTGCTTTGTGCCTCAATCGGCGTATTTGTTGTAACGCGCAAGATGTCATTTTTCGCAAATGCGGTTGCACACTCTTCGCTCACAGGTATTGCAATCGGTTACTTATTCAACATAAGCCCGTTTGGCAGTGCAATTGCCTTTGGGGCATTCGTTGGGCTTAGCATAGGGTACTTATACAGAAAATCAACTCTGTTCATCGATACTGTAATTGGAATTTTCCTTCCTTCTTCAATGGCATTAGGTGTTGTGCTCATCGGATTTGTTCACGGGTACAAACCAGACCTTTTGAGCTATTTATTCGGAGACATACTCGCAGTTTCAATGGCAGATATGTACCTTACACTTCTGTTGTCTGTTGTGGCACTTCTCTTTATCACAATTCTATTCCATGAAATCGTTGCCATATCGCTCGATGAAGATTGGGCAAAAGTAAAAGGGATTCCAGTAAAAACAATTGATTATATGTTTTTCGTAATACTTGCTTTAATTATAGTTATAAGCACAAAAACTGTCGGGATTATCCTGGTATCTGCACTTGTAATCATACCTCCGGCAGCTGCAATGAACGTAGCACGCAGCTTTAAAACCACAATGATTTATTCCGTTGTTTTCGGCATAGCAAGCACTATATTGGGCATTTTATTTTCTTACTTGCTGAATATATCCACGGGCCCTACCATTGTACTCACAGCATTTATTATATTTTTAATTACAATTTTAATAAGGAGGCACAGATGAAAATCGTAACTTTTAGAGAAGGCCATATCGAGAAGGTTGGCATTATGGATGGGGAAAAACTTATTGACGTACAGCTTATTTCAGACGTTTTAAGCGATGCAATCAAAGACAAAGAATTTCCCGTTGTTTACAGTATGACAGAATTTATTTCTCAATGGAAAGAAATTAAGTCAATGTTAAAATTGGCAAAGAAAACATTTGGAAAAGAATTTTACAAGTTATTCACGGTGAAAAAAGCAAAGATTGGAGCTCCTGTTTCAAGAGAAAGCAAGATTATTTGCCTTGGAAAAAATTACTCGGCCCACGCAAAAGAAACAGGTTCGGATATCCCGAAAGAACCAATAATCTTTGGGAAATTTGCAGACTGCGCAATCGCAAATAATGAAAAAATAAAATATCCCTCATTTGCAACACGTGTTGACCCGGAGATAGAGCTTGCAGTAGTAATAGGCAAAGTCTGCAAAAACGTAAAGGTGAGTGAGGCAATGGAGTGCGTATTCGGATACACAATTGCAAATGACGTAACAGAAAGAAATCTTGAATATAAAGATGCGAAAGAGGGGCATCCGTGGTTCCGCTCCAAAAATTTTGACACTGCAATGCCTATTGGCCCTCACATCGTAACGAAAGACGAAATCAAGAACCCGCAAAATCTGAAAATCAAGCTTTCCGTAAACGGAAAGACAAGGCAGCAAGGTAGCACAAAAGATATGATTTTCAAAATTAACTACCTTATTTCCTATATAAGCAAATACTTTACTATGTATCCTGGGGATATTATTTCCACAGGTACAGTTGCAGGCATTGCTCCAATAAAAAAAGGCGATAAAATAGTATGCGAGATCGAAAAAATCGGAAAACTTGAAAATAACGTTTCTTGAGAGGAGGTGAAAAAATGGCAGGCAATTTGTATGAGAAAGATTTAGACGAGAAAGCAATGGATTTTCACAGGGCAATTTCTTCTCTTATGGAAGAGCTTGAAGCAGTTGACTATTACAATCAGAGAATAAACAAAACGAAAGATGAAGAACTGAGAAAGGTTTTAACACACAATAGAGATGAAGAAAAAGAACATGCAGCGATGCTTATGGAATATTTGCGAAGGCACGATATCGCATTCGAAAAAGAACTCAAGGAATACTTATTTACAGAAGGGGATTTAACCGAGTTAGAGGAAGGATAAAATAGAAAAAGGCGAGGGTTGTTCCCTCGCCTTCCAAAATGTCCGCTTGGTACCTGGTACCAGTAGGACATTTTTGTTTATGATGCAGGATACGTTATCGTTATTGTTCGTGTTGCAGCATCCCATTCAACTTTGCAGCCTAATGCTTCAGCAACAAATCTCAAAGGAAGCATAGTCCTATCGTTTATGATAATGGGTTTAACATCGTGGTTGTCCGGGTCTATCCACTTCATTTCGCCGTTTACCCTTGCCTGTGGTTTGTCTATCCATAACTCAATTACTGTCCCATTGAAGTTTATCGTGACTTTTCTTTCTGTTCCATCCCATTCAATTGTTCCTCCTAATGCTTCAACAATTGCACGGATTGGCACAACCGTTCTGCCCCATTTTGGTATAATTACAGGCTTAGTTCCTCTGCCCGGATCTATCTCTTTCTGAACGCCATTTAGTGTCATCATAGGATTATCTGGCTGTAAAGTTATTACTGTTTGAGGCTTGTAGGTTACTATAATCGTCTTTGTTGTTTTGTTCCCTGCCTTATCAGTCACCGTTATTTCAATTTCATTTTCACCTTCGTTTAAGCTTACAGATGTTTCAAAAGAGCCATCTTTTCCGAGTACTACAATATTACCCTTAATAAAAACATTTTTAATACCCGATCCTTCGTCAGTTACTTTTCCTTCTATTACAATCAAGCTCCTGTGAGTGATTACCCAATTCTCAGGAGAAACCAATGTAATTTCCGGGGGATTATTATCTACAATCTCAGCACTTACTTCTAAAGAAGGGGCAGAGTAGTTAGGCGGATTTGCATTATCAAATGCTTTAACTATATAGTAGTATTTTTTACCTATCTCGACGTTTGTATCGCTAAAACTTGTTTTGCTTTTGTCCAATGTAGCAATGGGCTTCGCAAAATCCTCTCCGTTGGGCTTAGTTCCCCTATACACTGTATACCCTTCAAGGTTATCAAATTCCACTGCATCCCAATGTAAAGATATTCCACTTTCAAAAGGCACAGCATTCAAGTTTTTTGGAGAAGGAACACCACATTCCCTTTTCAAAACAAAACTATCCGCAACTGTATTATCAATTCTTATATGCTTCACTTCCAATTTGCCATATGAAGCAGAAATTTCCGAAAAGCCAAAACCATTTTCAATATATGCGGTCCAATAACTCTTTCCCGATTCACTATACTGCGGTGCACCCGCACATCCGTCAACAACGTATATAGGGTAATTTTGTCCGCAATATTCATTCTTGTTTTTGCTGCCAAGTTTTCCATTCGCATTGATAGGATATATCCGCTCATAATCATGCTCATGGCCATTATACACGAGGTTTACATGGTAGCTATCAAATAATGGGCAAAGTGTATCGCGTATATCCATATTGCTTGCACCAACTGAGGTAAAAGGCGGCCTGTGAAATGCAACAATAATCCAATAATCCGGATGTGTCTTTTTGATATTCTGCAAGTCTGAAACAAGCCATTTATACTGCACCGAACCTTCTCTGTAATCAGAATCAGACGAAAGGCTGATAAAGTGAATACCACCGTAATTAAAGGAATACCACAGGTTATTATTTGGAAAAACGAATTGTTTAATATAATTTACCCATGGTTCTGCCGTTTTATAATAGTACTCGTGATTACCTACCGCTTCCATAAAGGGTGCAGTTGCAGATAGCGGCTCAAGATAATTAAACCATATATTCCAAAAATGCTGGTCTCCACCTATATACACATTGTCTCCTGTAAAAATAACGAATTTAGGTTTTACTTTTAGTACACTATTAACAACTTCCCCCCAATTTGACATATCATCATCATACTGAGATTTGTTTCTCGAATCGCCCATTATAACAAAGTTAAACGTTGCTTTATCCGTTGCAGGTGCAGTAGTAAATGTATAGTCTTTACTCCATCCTCCGACAGAATCTCCGCACCTATAGTGATACTCAGTACCGGACTCAAGATCGGTAAGTTCCACATTATAAATATATCCATTTACTCCTTCGTAAGTCCATGTTTCATCTTTTGCACTGTTGCCATAATACGTCGTAGTGCCATAAACAACCTCGGCAGGAACATTATGGTTTTCTTTTGTTTGCCACGTAACACTAACTGTTGTTTTCGGATCATCTCTCCAGCTGAGGTGGATATGCACCGGAGAATCATTTCCCGCAAGGTATTTGCCTGAAGCAGGTGTTGAACACCAATCCACCGTGTTTATCCCAAATGTAGAATCGTTGTAATCATCCCAATTGTCGTAGAGTTTGTCACTTGAATTACTTCCACTGCCATCGTCAAATATGGAAGAGTCTCCGATCGCAACAATCTTTCCACTCCCATAAGTGCTTGCGGCAACCACAATGCCTTTATAAGATTTTGCAATATATTTTGCATTATTTGAAAGTGTCAGCGTTGCACAACCCCAAACGCCTATTGAGTTAACGCCTTTTAACATATTAGGGAAATCTTTTTTGTTGAGGTCCGTAACAGGATGATCAGATATTTTATCATTATCAAAAGTAATACCGAAATCAGCAGTTTTCAAACTCTGGTTGAACACTTTTACCGCGTCCCATCCGCTGTGATTTCTATCTGCACCGGCATGGTCTGATATGATAACTAACCCGCCCCCGTTTCTCACAAAGTCCTTGATTGCCTTCACCTCACTATTAGTAAACAGATTTTGGGGTTCAGGTATAATAAACACAGAAACGCCTTTCAGTTCACTTGATGTAATACTGCCTTCTGTAAGTTCATTAACAACATAACCTTTATCTTTCAAAGCATCCGCCCAATTAGAATATGCACCGTTTATAACCCAATCTGCATTTCCTGAAGTTTCACCTTTTGTATCGTCAAAGAGAACAACTTTATCAGTTGCTGATGCAATATTTTTATTATTTAGTGAAACATTATGACCAAATATATAGTAGGAAAAACCAGTAATAATAAATATCACAAGAATAACATAAATAATTTTCATTGGTGATTTTAAAACATTTACCCAATCATTAAAATTTATCCCATAGCTCTTCATATAAACCTCCTAAATAAAGATATTAGCTTGCTATTTTAACACATAAATACTGAAATCAAAAAGGCGGGGGGTATATTGCCCGCCCTTATAAACATTATCTATCCCAAAGTGTCCGCTTGGTACCTGGTACCAGTAGGACATTTTTTGTTTACGGAGAATATGTAATCGTTATTGTTTTTGTTGCTGCATCCCAACCTGCCGTACAACCTAAGTTTTCTGCAACAAATCTTAATGGTAGCATTGTTCTTGAGCTTACAATAATTGGTTTTACGTCGTGATTATTTGAATCTATCCATTTTGTAATACCGTTTACCTTTGCCTGTGGTTTATCTATCCAGAGCTCAATTGTTGTTCCGTTGAAGTGTATAGTTACTTTTCTTTCTGTTCCGTCCCATTCTATTGTTCCTCCCAATGCTTCTACTATTGCTCTTATTGGCACAACTGTCCTTCCCCATTTTGGTATAATTACAGGCTTAGTTCCTCTGCCCGGATCTATCTCTTTCTGAACGCCATTTACTGTCATCATAGGATTATCTGGCTGTAAAGTTATTACTGTTTGAGGCTTATAAATGACCGTTATTGTTTTAGTAGTTTTGTTGCCTGCCTTGTCAGTCGCAACGATGGTTATAGTGTTATCTCCCTCTGTGAGGGAAACAGTTGTAGAGAAGGAGCCATTATCATTAGAGTGATTCTGTTTGCCATTTATGATAACCATTATATCAGGCTCGGTTATTCCGTTAACTGTAATTTTACCTTCGTGCGTTTCAGTGGGCACATTCACCGTGAGCTTTGGAGGTATCGTGTCGCAGTTTATTGTAATATCCGTGTCTGTCTTGTTCCCTGATTCGTCTATGGCCAAAAGTTTTACAACATTCTTTCCTTCCTTTAGTGTAACCGGCACATCAAAACTTCCATCATCCTTAAACGATGTTTCTGCATTCTGAACGAATAGTTTTGCAACTGCAATATTATCTTTTACTGTTCCTTTTATGTGTATGGTGACAGTATTTACAAGTGCATTATCCTTTGGAGAAATGATTGAAATTATTGGAACTGTTGTGTCCTCCGGCGGAGTTTTGCTGCCAATCACAAGTACTGCTTTTTCAGACTTTGTTTTTGTTTCATTTATAGCACACACATCGATTTCCAATTTGTTTGGCGCATATGTTTCATCAAACGGCAGTGGTTTATCAAATGTAATTTTATATGTGTTGTCAGGAGTTTTTATAACATTAAAATGCAAACCATAATCTTCAATCGGCTTTCCATTGTAATAAACAAACCAGTTTACGTCAGTATATGTAAAGTTTACTGTAACATATATACTCTCTCTAAGTCCTGCAAGGAGTGTGTCTGCCTCTTCCCCTCCCTGGGCAACTACCTTATACGTTGCCTTAAGCTCCTTTATCACAGGGTCTACCTCAACAGCATCTTTAATCATTCCGCACATAGGATGCATGTTTCCATCCCCACTGAATACTTCTATGATGACATGCCGCGGACAGTGAGGACACACTGTAATACTGTTAAATGCAACATCCTTAAATACCACATCACCGTTTACCCATTTTACATCAAGATAATCATCGTACCCAAAAGTGATCGGTAAAGACGGAATATTTGTGCCGCTTATGTGCGCAGGATTATACCAAAGGTCGTCCAAAATTTTGGTTTCCCTGCCACCTTTGTATGACGCAGTAAACGCATTGTGAACTTTTTGTCCGTCTTTGTCCAGCATAAATATGTGAATAATTGCATTCATATTGCCCACGTGCACTTTAAGGTCTTGTGGTACAAGTATAGTAAATTTTGTAGGTTCAACACTCAAATTACAACTACCGTTTTGTGATTCACCATACAACTTAAAAGTGTAGTCTGTCTTCTTTGCGCAGCATGCAGTTAAAGGAGCAGGCTCGCCGGTTCCCCATGGCGAAGTTTCCGTAAGTTTTGCCCTTTTCCAAATGATTGCCTGCACCGTGAAGGATACATCACCGCTGTTGATTACGTAATAAATGGGTTTTGTTATACTGTGAAGCTCCGGATCGTTCCATACCGTGTTTGAATCTGGCCCAACTTTGTGCATTTCCACCCCCGTATAAGAGGCAAGTTCATCTTTGTAGAGATAGTAATCCTGCTTCAATGTAAAGTGGCTATTTTGTGGGTCTGGCATATCAGGAATTGGATAAAAACCTATTTTTGCTTCAAATGAGTATCCGCCTGACAGGGGCAACTTATCGTACATATTGCTGCCAATTGTATAATCGTAGTAAGGGCCGCTGCCAAATGGAGGTTCAGAATAATTTGTGTCTATCTGAATATACGGATTAAAGCCGGATAGTTTATGCAAGTTAAGTGTTACAATGTTAGATTGAATCACTTGCTTTACATATATTGCAATTGCCCCGCCTTTCAGCGTGCCACCATAAATTTTGTAAACACCCGGCGCGATTTCATCAACCGAATATCCTGTCCATCCCATTCCCAAATAGAAATAACTTGCTTTACCAATAACAGGTTTTCCGTCCTGATCTTTCAGGGTAAGTGTAATAGACTGGTCCAAAGTACCACTTTCGTCATCATATAAAATAGGGTTTATTACAACGGGCTTTAACGTCCATTTTATATTACTGAAATTTGGGATCTTCGCATAGACAATTGCATCGTTATCGGGAGATACGGAAGGATACCCGTCTGAAATATAAATATAGTAATACCAAAGGTCTGCTGTTCCGGGAAATGTAAGGGTAAACTGTCCGGAGGAATTTACAGGAATGCCGTAAAATGCGGCAAGTTGCCCGCTGGGATAAATAACGTTTACTGTGAGCGGCACTTTCACGCTTTCATTGTTTCCTCTTGTAATATAACCACTAATGGTATTCGTATTTTGCGGACAGGGTTTAATCTCCACATCGGTAAGTTTGACATTGTACTTTATGTACACAAAAGTACTTATAAGCCATGTCTGATTTGCTATGTTTAACGAATCAGTTGCAACAACCTTATATTTCCCGTCATTTGGCACATTGCCTGTTCCAATTGAAAATCTGCTGCCACCATTTATCGTCACTTGGTCTATCACAGTGCCATCAGTCTTTTCCAGCGCAACAATCCACTGCCCACTGACAGGTTCGCTAATTTGCCCTTCAATTATATCCCCCATTCTGTAAATATACACATCGTTTGCCGTTTGGAGCACGCCTTGTCCAGTAGATGTTGGCAGAGGATTAAAATAGTATAAATCTTCCTTCACCTTATTTTTCAAAACAATAGACGACGGTGCGCTTGTCTGCCCTCGTGCATACCCTATCGGAGCAAGGAATAAAAGCATAAGTAGAACCACCAAAAACTTTTTCATTTCACCCACCTCCATATTTTATTATACCACTAGATAGAAATTTTGCTAAAATGAGCTGTGCAACAATAAAATAGGCCTCTTTAAAGAGGCCTATTTCCGCATATTGCGTTTACCAAAGAGAATTTATGGCGAATATGTAATCGTTATTGTTTTTGTTGCTGCATCCCAACCTACTGTGCAGCCTAAATTTTCTGCAACAAACCTTAATGGCAGCATTGTCCTTGAATTTACAATGATGGGTTTAACACCGTGGTTCTTAGAGTCTATCCATTTTGTAACGCCGTTTACCTTTGCTTGTGGTTTATTTATCCAGAGCTCAATAACTGTGTCTTTGAAGTTTATTGTAACCTTTCTTTCTGTTCCGTCCCAACCGATAGATCCGCCAAGGGCTTCAACAATTGCACGAATAGGAACAACTGTCCTTCCCCATTTTGCAATAATTACAGGTTTAGTCCCTCTGCCTGGGTCTATTTCCTGAGAAATTCCATTTACTGTCATCATTGGATTGTTAGGCTGCAACGTTATAACCGTTGAAGTTTTCAAAATAACATGAGTTACAAGCGTATTAGAGATACCATATTTGTTTGTTGAAACAATTGTTATTGTGTTTTCCCCTTCGTCCAAATACATAGATCCGATAAACGAACCGTCTTTACTTACCGTAACTTTACTACCGTTTATCATCACTTTGCAACCGGGTTCAGTTTGCCCGTTGAAATAGAAGTTTGGGTCATTAACCTCTTCTCCGTCACTGAAACTCACGGTAATCTTTGGCGGCGTCGTGTCATAAATAAGCACATCTTTATTTGTAGCTTCGCTGTTAATTAAAGCATCATTTGCGCCCTTTATCTGGACACCTGAAAACTCTAAAGTGGTTGTTTCCTTCTTTAGCCCTTTAACGGTTAATTTAACAATAGGCCCAGAAACGGTAATGCCTTTGACATTTCCTTTCAGTGTATATCCAATTACCACTGTACCCGGAGTTGAATGATTTTCAAGGAAAATTGCGTTATCACCAAGAATACCGCTTGGCTCTACTTTTTCCACTTCAATTGCATTAGGGTCGTATTGTAGAGTAATAGCAATCCCATAAAGCCCTTCCGTCCTTTCAACAGCAACATCCAAAGTGCTCTCTTTATCAAATGGGATTTTACCTTCTTTTATTGTTACGTTAACAGGCGGAAGCTCCGGAATTTCAACTGTGGCCGTTATGTTTTTAGAAAGAGTATTGTTGCCTTCCGAAACAACGGTCAGCGTTAAGGTTCCTTTATCTTTCGGTTTCGCATCATTGCTCGTTTTAACAGTTACGCTTACAAGCGCAAAGCTGCCTGCTTTTACTTCTACTTTTTCAGGAACAGAAGAAACAGTCCATCCGTCCGGCAAATCTGATGCAAGCTTAAGATTATATGTATCGTCTTTGCTGCCTTTATTTTTTATAATAAAGTTCATTAAACCTTCATTTCCTGTTTTAACATATAATACAGATGAAGATGCTTCTACCCCAAAACTATAATCCTGAACAGACGGCGCCTGCATACTTAAAACTCTAACAACGCTATGAAATCCGTCCGCAAGATACAAATTACCGTCAGGGCCCCAATTCATCATCATAGGCTCATAAAACTCCCTGTCGGTTGCCCAGAGGAATTTTCCGTCTTTACTGAATGCCTGCAGCCTTCCGTTCTCCGTATCAGCCACAAGTATATTTCCATTCGGAGTTATCGTTATACCTTCCGGGTACCAGAATACTCCTTCTTTCCTGCCGGTTCCACCAAATGAAGATTGAAGGTCGCCATTTTTGTTATAAATGTAGACTTTTCCTTCATCACTTGCAAGGCAGTAAAAATTACCGTCTTTGTCTATTGCAAGCCCAGTTGCCGCTTTTACCAAAGAAAACTGCTTGATAAATGTGCCATCGGGTTTAAAGCCAACGATTGTTTGCGTACCGTAACTTGCGCACCACAAATTCCCATCAGCGTCAAATGCCATTTGGTCTACACTTGATACTTTCCCTGCACCAATTTTCTTTACAAAGTTTCCATTTTCGTCAAACTGCGTAATAAAGTTAGCAAGCCCTACATATACACTGCCCTTTTCATCGGCAATAATTCCACCAATCGCAGAAAAACCGTCGCTGCCTGCCTTTTTAATTGATTTCATAAACTTTCCATCGCTGGTAAATACATCTACTTCTCCGGTATCAGAGAAGTTATTCCAGCTCGTTGCCCAGATCTTTCCCTGAGAATCTACTGCTGCACTCCAAGAGCCCATAAGCCTACCCGGCTCTGAAATACTGAATCCCTTTTTTGTTGCGTAATTACCCTGCGAATCATACATCGTAAGCCTTGCTCCAACAGGATAGCCGAACGGATTTGGCCCGCCTTTCGGCCCACCGCCGCTATTATAAAAGTATCCTGCATCAAATACATAAACATTTGAATCGCTGTCTACCGCAATCCCTGACGGTGTAAGATACGCACCGTTTGGCTGGGGGAAAGCCTTAGCAATAGACCCGATAGTCCTTAAAAACTTCCCGTTTTTATCGAACACTTGAACTGACGGATGAGATTTTCCTACACCTCTGTCTGCTACGTAGATATTACCATCTTTATCCACTGCAATATCGTACGGGTCAACAAATTTTCCGTTATCCGTACCTGACCCGCCAAATGAAGAAACAACCTGCCCGTCGGGAGAAACAGTTACAATCTCCGCATTCTGCGAACTAACAACGAGTAAATTGCCGTCACTTCCAAAGGTAAGTGCGCCGGGAAATGATATTTCATCATTTGTTATATTTTTCAAAAATTTCCCGTTTGTATCAAAAACTTCTATCCTTCTGTTTAATTCGTCAGAAACGTAAACATTACCGTTTTTATCCACTGCAATGCCGGAAGGCCCGTTTAGGTCGCCGTTTCCGCTCCCTTCTTTACCAA
>WFSP01000008.1 GCA_015485995.1 Caldisericales bacterium
AACCCCCACTACATCACCCACCTGAAGGAAGGTGCCTTGTGGGGGAGAGGAGGATAAGATTTATTCATATGTTTTCAACTACTACAGCTCGGACGGTCTTTTCCTTTGAAATAAAACAATATGAATTAAGAATACTATAAATAAAAAACTCCCCCTCGTTTTTAGCAAAACAAGAGGGAGTTAAAAATAATGCAAAAAATTAACAGTTAACGTTTACGATACTGACGTGCTTTTCTCGCTCTATGCAAGCCGTATTTTTTACGTTCTTTCTCTCTTGGATCTCTTGTTAGGAAACCTTCCTTTTTAAGAGTAGAACGCAACGTTTCTTCATACTGGAGAAGTGCTCTTGCAATGCCATGCCTTATCGCCTCGGCTTGACCTCTAAAACCACCACCACTTACATTTACAAAAACATCGAATTTCCCATCTGTTTCTGTGGATTTAAGCGGGCCAAACATTTCAGAGACAACACTTTTTACCGCAAAATATTGATCAGCAGATTTTCCGTTTATTCTGATATTACCAGAGCCGGGTATAAGCCTTACTCTTGCCGTAGATCTTTTTCTTCTTCCAGTTGCTGCATACATTTCTTTAGCCACTTACAACCTCCTTATCCTACTTTTTCGGCCTTGATGCTTTCCGGATATTTATCATCAGCATAAACCCGAAGACCCTTAAACATTTTTCTTCCAAGTTTATTCTTCGGAAGCATAAGTCTTACTGCATGTTGTATGGTATATTCGGGTTTAGAAGTTAGCATATCAGCAAGCACTGTCTTTTTCATATTACCTACATATCCTGTATGTTTGTAATAAATCTTCTGCTGCAATTTTTTCCCTGTAGTTTTAACCTTTGCCGCATTGATAATAATAACGTTATCACCCATATTCACATGAGGGCTAAAGGTGGGCTTATTCTTTCCTCTAAGTATCATAGCAACTTGCACGGCAACTCTACCAATAGATCTGCCCTGCGCATCAATTAGATACCACTTTTTATTCACATCTTTAGGGTTTACAAACTTCGTAATTCTCATCATACAAACTCCTCCTATAAAAATTCTCTTTCAAAAATTTCATCTTTAACAGTAGAATAATACCATATTTTACATTTTAGTCAATAAAAGTAGACTATTAAATTAAAATTTAATTTATTGCTCTGTTTGCTATAAACATAACGATTTTTACCGGCAAATGCTTGGCAAAAAACGCAAGAAATTTATTAAATTTTCCAGGCACTACAACCATATCTCCTTTGAACAAACCTTTTAACCCTTCCCTTGCAACAACTCGTGCGTCCATCATACCGCCCGGATTGAACATTTTTGTACCTCTTGTTCCAGCCGTAACTCCGAAATTCGTGGCAGTAGGGCCAGGGCAAAGTACAGTAACAGTTACACCACTATCCCTAAATTCATAGTGTACTGCCTCCGATAGACTTAACACGTACGATTTTGTCGCGGCATAAACTGAAAAATGCGGTAAAGACTGAAAGGCTGCCGTTGAAGATACATTAAGGATTTTGCCTTTTCCTTTCTTTACCATTCCATTTCCAAATAATCTAACAAGCGAAGTTACTGTAACTGTATTAAGAAAAATCATTTTCTCATAAGTTTTCGCATCATACTGCAAAAAATTTCCAAACTTTCCAAAACCGGCATTGTTAATCAAAACATCAATAAAAATTTTTTGTTTTTGGATAGTTTCAAGTAACAACTCAGCAGAGTTCATCACAGAAAGGTCCATAGCAATAACAATTGCCCTTACTCTGTATTTGTCTTGAATATCCTTTTTGATCTCCAACAATTTATCCTCACTGCGAGCTACCAATACAACATTGTACCCTTTCTCCGCAAGCAAATAAGTAAACTCTTTCCCCAAACCACTTGATGCTCCGGTCACCAAAGCAAAGCTCATACAATCCTCCTTATAGCATTTTTATAAAAAATATCGACCAAAAAAAGCGGCTCAGGCGGTAAAACCTGACGAGTATATGGAGTTTCAGAAGTAAAAGGATTTACAATAAGCTTTTCCTCTATCTCACCAGTAGAAGCCTTTATGAGGTAATAAACCATTCTCCTAACCATATGGTAAAGAAATCTGTCTCCATAAAAATAAAGAATTTTTGCGAACGGCCTTTCAATTAACCCTATATCGAAAATATTGCATATATTGCTTCTTAAAGGTTGGGACCGATCCCTATTCGCGAAAATAGAAAAATTGTGCTCCCCCTTTAAGCTGCTGGCAGCTAATTCAAAAAGCTGTTTGTTCATTTTCCCGTTATAGAAATATACGGAAGGCATAAGAAACATTGCCCTTTCTCTGTTAGTGGAAAGCAAATAAGCGTAAAGCTTTCCTTTAACATTCTTCCTCGGATGAAAAAGAAGGTCCGTTTCAAAAAAATCCTTTACAAAAATGCCCGAACGAAACAGGATTGAGTTGATTTTATTTTTTGCCCTTTCTGTGTTCACGTCTTTTTCCAGATAGAAATTTACATATTGGTTAATTGCGTTTACACCCCTATCAGTTCTTGCGGCACCATTTGTTTTTATCGGATATTGCAAAATAAGGCCCAACGATTTTTCAATCTCTCCCTGCACCGTTTTTTCAGTAGATTGTTTTTGAAAACCATAAAAATTTTTTCCTATGTACTGAACATTCAAAACATAATTTTTCATATATACTCCTTAACAAGAATTGAGGCTATTATAACAACAGCAGTAACGAAAACAGCGATGTAGTCCGGTATTTTTAGACGCATTTCTCTGTATTTTGTTCTCTTCGCCCCTATCACATAGCCACGGGCTTCCATTGCAATAGCAAGTTTGTCCGCACGACTTAACGCATTCAACAAAAGCGGAAGAAGCAACGGCAAAAAACTCTTTGCACGTTTTATCAAGTTACCTCTGTTGAATTCGGTCCCACGCGATACTTGTGCCTTCATTATGCGGTCAGCCTCTTCAAAAAGAACAGGCACAAAACGCAAAGATATGGAAATCATTAGAGAAACTTCTTCAGCAGGAAACCTAAAAATTTTAAGTGGAGATATTATAGTTTCAAATCCATCGGTAAGTTCTATATTGGACGTAGTAGATGTTAATACAAATGTAAAAAATGAAAGTAAAATAAGGCGAATTGAAATGTAAGTTGCAAGCTCAATTCCTTCCTTTGTAATTTTCAAAAAATGCCATTTATACAAAACAATGCCAGGAGTAAAAAGAGCCTGAAAAAAGGCCGTAAAAACAAGTAAAAACAAAATCGGCCTTAATGAACGTACTACATATGAAAGCCGTGATTTAGATAAAATGACAAGCAGAATAGCAAATATAGAAAGGATGAGGTATCCCGTAATTGTTTTTACAAAAAAAAGGAATATAACAAGTGTAAAAACAAGGATTATTTTAACACGAGGGTCAAGTTTATGCAGAATCGAATTAGAGTAATTGTACTGCCCTAACGCAAACTTGGATTGCAATCTTTTCTACCTCCTCTCAGATAAACTCAAAATCAGCTCGTCGGCAGTACGGCAAAATGGGAAGTTTTTATACTTTTCTCTTATACGCCACTGCAAACGGATAAGAAAAGGGACTTCAAGCCCTACGGATTTAATGTTCTCTTTAGAAAAAAAGAAATCTTTTACTGCCCCATCAAACATCTTTACGCCGTTTTTCATTGCAATTACTCTATCCGCTACATTCAGTGCTTCACTCATATCATGAGTTACCAGTATAAGAGTCCTCCCTTTTTTATTCTCATTTCTGAGATAATGCATTAGGGATGTTTTAGCAGCAAAATCTAATCCCGAAGTAGGTTCATCTAAAACAATCATTTCAGGGTTTGAGGCAATGATACTGGCGATTGCAACGCGCCTTTTTTCTCCTCCACTCAAGTTAAACGGAGAACGTTTACCTGTACTTTCCGGATCAAAGCCCATATTGCTTAAAGCTAAATATACCGTTTTTTTAAGCTCTTCCCCCTTAAAGCCAAAATTACGCGGGCCAAAAGCAACTTCCTCAAATACAGTTTCGGCAAAGAATTGTTCTTCCGGATATTGAAACACCAGGCCTATTGACTTTCTTACACGTTTCAAATCAGTACTTTTTAAGCTTACGTCTATTCCGTTAAAAAATACACTCCCTGAGTCAGGCTTAATCAATCCGTTAAAAAGCTGAATAAGTGTGGATTTACCAGAACCAACTTTTCCAACAATTGCAACTTTTTCGCCTCTACTTATTTTTAAAGAAACGTTTTTAACCGCAGCTTTCTGAAAAATGGTACCTACATCATAAGTTACTGAAACATTTTTTAATTCTAACATATCTTTTTAAAAATTTCTTCCTCGGAAACTATTATCTTGTCAAGTATACCAAACTGTTTCAGTTTGAAAGAGATATAAACAGGAAGAGGGACAGAAACACCAATAGAATTTAAAAATTGCTCATCCACAAGAACCTTCTCAGGTATCCCTTTTCTGACTATCTTACCTTTTAAAAGAAGAAGTACTTTATCTGCAAGAAGTGCTTCCTCTGTTATATGCGTAATATATAAAACACCAATGTTGTTTTCTTTTGCAAACGAGTAAACAAAGCTCAAAATCTGTTTCCTTGCCACAGGATCGAGTAAGGCAGTAATCTCATCAAGTACTAAATAGTCAGGATGCATCACAAGTACAGCAGCTATTGCAGCCTTTTGCTTTTCTCCCCCAGATAGCATAGATGGGGATGAATGTAAATATTGCGCAATTCCTAAAGTTTCTGTTGCTTGTTCTATACGTTTTTTAGCTTCATCTCTGGAAATTGCCATATTTTCAAGCCCGAAAGCTATGTCTTCTTCAACGGTAGCGCCCACAAATTGGTCATCTGGATTTTGAAAAACTAGTCCCACCCTGGATTTGAGTATTGAAGAGTATTCCCGAGAATTCAGGTTATCTACTAAAACGCTACCTTTTTGAGGTAAGAAAAGCCCGTCAGTTAAACGGGCTATCGTTGATTTTCCTGAGCCGTTGCTACCTATTAAGGCAACGAACTCACCTTTTTCAATTGTAAAGTTTAGATTCTCAACTGCCCAATCGTATTTATCGTAAGCAAAGTATACGTCAGTAAAACGAATCATTCCTTAACAAATTCTAATATAACAATCCTTGCCCCATCTCCTCTACGTTGACCAAGTTTGAGAATTCTTGTATAACCGCCTTTTCTTTCTGCATAATCGTTTTTTGCCATTTCAAACAGTTTTTGTACAGCATCTTTTGTGAAAAGATAAGAAAAAGCCTTTTTCCTACTATTTAAATTGTCCTCTTTTGCCGTTGTTATAAGTTTTTCAACAATTTTTCTAACTTCCTTTGCTTTCGCTTCAGTCGTCTTTATACGCCCACTTGTGATAAGGGAAGTAGAAAGATTTCTTAAAACACTCCTCCTATATCCACTGTACATTCCTAATTTTCTCTGTCCTATCTTATGGTACATATTAACCTCCTATTCCTTTAACTTCAAACTGAGCTTTTCTAATGATTCTTTTACTTTTTTAAGAGAGGTCTCCCCAAAATGCTTGAGTTTTAACAAATCAGCTTCGCTCTGCTCAAGCAAATCACCAACCGTGTTTATATTGTTATTTTTCAAAGCATTCAAAGCACGTCTATCAACCTCAAGTTTCTCTATTTCCATCCCTTTAAACTCGTTCGAAACAGAATCCTCTTCACTGACATCGGAAGATAACAATTCTCTGAAACGCGTAAGATAATTAATTCCTATGCCTACTGCCTCAGTAATTGCCTCATATGGAGTTTTATTCCCCTTAGTAAGAACACCAACAATTAATTTATCAAAGTTTACGGATTCCTCGAAACGCATCGGTTCCACATGAAAGTTAACTTTAAGCACGGGCGAGAAATATGCATCTATCGGGATAACAAGCTGAGAGAAGTGCTCTTCTTCAGCTATATCTTCTTCCAATTTATAACCTTCGCCGCGTTTTAGGTAAATTTCTCCACTAAGGTGAGCCTTTAAGGATGAAACAGTAGCAATATGTAAATCCGGGTTTAATATTTCAACCTCGCTACTGTGTTTCAGGTCTGAAGCTTTAAGCTCCTTTTCTCCCTTTACATCAAATGCAAGCTTTGCCTCGTCTGTCCCGTTCATCGCAACAACAAGTTTTTTTACATTTAGAATAATTTCCTCCACATCTTCCACAACTCCGTCAATTGTAGAGAATTCATGAACAACTCCGTCAATTGTAATACCGATAGGGGCAACTCCCTCAATAGAAGCAAGAAGAATACGCCTCAAAGCAGTTCCCAGAGTAAGCCCGTATCCACTTTCAAGGGGCCCGAAACTGTATTCTCCGTAATTGCCCTCTTCCTTTTCGACTGCAAATTTTATTGCGTCAAGTTTCCACATTTATATCACTTCCTACTTAGAGTAAAGCTCAACAATAAGTGTCGGGTTAATTCCAAGGGAAAGTTCAGGGATGTTCGGAATTTGCTTAACCATGCCACGGAAAGACTCAGCATTCACTTCAAGCCAGGAAGGGACTGCTGGCGTGGATTCAATTGTTTCCTTTATCAAAGGAATTTGCCTGCTGCCTTCCTTAACCTCGATTACATCATTTTCTTTAACGATGTAAGAAGGAATATTTACCTTATGGCCATTTACCGTAAAATGTCCGTGTAAAACAAGTTGCCTGGCCGCCCTCCGATTAGGTGCAAATCCCATACGGAAAACAGTATTGTCAATCCTTCTCTCCAAAAGTTCAAGAAGTTTATCACCTGTTGGTATTTCTTTCTGGCGTGAAGCTTTCTCAAAATATTTCCTGAACTGCCTTTCAAGAACACCATACATTTTCCTAACTCTCTGTTTCTCCTGCAAATGAATTTTATAATCCGATGGTTTATTGTAATGTAAAGTAACCTGCTTTTGCCCTGGTAATCCTTTTCCACGCTCTAACGGACATTTCTTTGTATAGCATCTATCGCCTTTCAGGAAAAGCTTTTTACCATAAGCACGGCAAACTCTACATAAAGGATCTGTATATCTTGCCACTTCCAACCTCCTTTATACTCTTCTTAATTTTCTTGGCCTGCAGCCATTGTGCGGAATTGGAGTAATATCTTTTATCTCTTCAATTTCTAACCCTGCCGACTGCAAAGCTCTAATAGCAACTTCTCTGCCTGAACCGCCGCCTTTTACAAGCACGGAAACTCTCTTAGCGCCCAAATTAAGTGCCTGTTCAGCCGCTTTCTGTGCGGTTAACTGCGCAGCAAAGGGAGTGCCTTTCTTTGAACCCTTAAAACCGGCTGCACCCGAAGAAGACCAAGTAGCAACATTTCCCTGCTCGTCTGTCACAGTTACGATCGTATTGTTAAAGGTAGAATGAATATAAATTTTTGCTTTACCTACTATTTTATGCGCTCTTTTCTTAGAGCCTTTTCTTTTTTTAGCCATTATTCCTCCTTACCCTACAAAGCCTTTTTCTTAGAGCCAACAGTTTTCTTAGGTCCCTTACGGATTCTTGCGTTTGTCCTTGTACGCTGTCCTCTTACGGGAAGGCCTCTCTTATGCCTTATGCCTCTGTAACAATTGATCTCCATAAGCTTTTTAATATTCTGGGCAACTTGTTTCCTCAAATCACCTTCCACAATATAATCTTTTTTAATCACACCTTCAATTGCTTTAATTTCTTCTATAGTCAAATCTTTTACCTTTTTAAGAGGTATGTTTGCTTTAGTTACTACATCTTTCGAATTGTGCTTACCTATACCATATATATAAGTAAGTGCAATATCGATTCTTTTATCCTTCGGTAAATCTATACCGCTAATTCTTGCCACTTTTCAACCTCCTACTTTTGTCTTTGCTTATGCTTCGGATTTTCGCAAATAACCATTAATTTTCCTCTTCTTCTTACAATTTTACATTTTGGACACATCTTTTTAACCGATGATCTAACCTTCATTTTTATACACTCCTTTCATTTTATAGTCTATAAACAATGCGTGCAGCAGACAAATCATACGGGGTAAACTCAAGCCTTACTCTATCACCAGGAAGAATTCTTATAAAATGAAGCCTCATCTTCCCGCTAATGTGAGCAAGTACAATTTTGCCATTAGCAAGTTTTACCCGGAACATCGTACCCGGTAAAGTTTCCACTACAACGCCTTCAGTTTCAATCACTTGTTTTTTGCTCATAATATCGCCCTTTACCTTGTAAGGATGTTTGGCCCATTTTTTGTAATAGCAATTGTGTGTTCAAAATGAGCTGCGTTGGAATGGTCTACCGTTATGGCAGTCCACCCGTCCTTCGCCGTATATAACTTATATCCTCCTGCACAAACCATTGGTTCAATGGCAATACACATACCTTCTTTTAGTATAAGCCCTGCTCCACTTTTACCATAATTAGGCACCGCCGGCTCCTCGTGAAGATGCCTGCCAATACCGTGACCTGTATATTCCCTTACTACAGAAAAACCATTTTTTTCAATGTAGTTTTGTACAGCACTGGAAATATCTCCGACCCGGTTACCAACAACAGCTTGTTCAATGCCGGTGTAAAGTGCTTCTTTAGTAGCCTCAACAAGCTTCTCATCCTCAGCATTTCTGCTTTTACCTACAACTACGGTAATGGCAGAATCAGAATACCATCCGTCAAGTAACACACAGGAATCAAAAGAAACAACATCACCATCTTTCAGCTTCCTGTTGCCTGGTATTCCATGCACTACCTCATCATTTACAGAGATACACATAGTGCCCGGAAAACCTTCATACCCCTTACAGGCAGGAATTGCACCCTGTTTCCTTATAAAATTTTCTGCTATTTCATCAAGCTTTTTTGTAGTAATACCCGGTTTTGCATTATCACGCATAAGTTCCAAAGCTTGACGTAAAATTCTACCAGATTTTTTCATTTTTTCAATCTCTTCAGGAGTTTTTATCTCAATCATTCAATGCCTCCTGAATCTTATTTTGAATGCCTTCCACGGAACCGACAGCATCAATTTTCTGTAAAAGCCCGTTTTCTTCAAAAAAACTTATCAGCGGATCAGTTTCATTCTCATAAACTTTAAACCTATTTTTGACAACTTTTTCTTTATCGTCATCTCTCTGTATAAGTTTCGTTCCGCATTTATCGCATTTCATATCATCTTGTGGCGGATTAAAATAAATATTATAAACCGCACCACATCTAGGGCATATCCTTCTCCCACTGATGCGTTTTACAGCTTCCTCGTCAGAAACAAATAAATAAATTGCGGTATCAAGCAAAATCCCTTTACTTTTCAAGTAACGCATAACAAAATCCGCCTGATGAACAGTACGTGGAAAACCATCAAAAATAAAACCTTTTTCCAAATTATATTTGTTTAATAGTTTTTCAATGAATTCCTCCACAACGCCATCCGGCACAAGTAACCCAGCATTTATATATTTTTTGAACTTGCTGCCAACTTCAGTATTGCTGCTAAGTTCTTCCCTTAATGCATCTCCTGAGGAAATAAAAGGCACTTTCAGCATTTTACCAAGCATTTGTCCTTGCGTTCCCTTGCCTGCCCCCGGAGGGCCGAGAAGAATAATATGAGTTTTCATTTCAAGAAGCCTTTATAATGCCTCATAAGAAGGTATGCTTCTATCTCCTTCATCGTTTCAAGTGCTACACCAATAATAATAAGAATAGAAGTACCTCCGAAAACAAATGCAGTAACGGCCATCTTTCTAAATATTAAATTCGGGAGAATCGCTACAAGGCCAAGAAATATAGATGTAGGAAGTACAATTTTATTCAATACGCCTGCAATATATTCAGCGGTAGGTTCACCCGGGCGTATACCTGGAATAAACCCTCCGTACTTTTTCAAATCATCGCTAAGCTGAATCGGATCATACGTAAGCTCTGTATAGAAATACGTAAAGAACACGATAAGAGAGAAGTATATAACATTATACCATAGACCTGTGGGGCTCCCAAAATAAGGTTGTGCCAAATGCACATTAAACCATGAATTCGGCCAAAATTGCCCTATCGTTACAGGGAACATCATCACTGATACGGCAAAGATGATCGGAAGAACTCCTGCCTGGACAAGCCTTAATGGAATATATGTAGATTGACCTCCGTATACTTTCCTTCCCACAATCCTCTTTGCATATTGCACTGGAATTCTCCTTTCAGCCTGGTATGCATATATTACACCTGCAATAAGCACAAGCATACCGAGCACCTCCCCGATAATCGAGGCAACACTTAAAGAATTAGCGCTGTAAAGTTGCCTTATCTCAACAAAACCAACAGGAATTCTACTGACAATGCCAGCAAAAATGATAAGTGAAACACCGTTTCCTATTCCTTTATCCGTCATTATCTCGCCGAGCCACAAAACAATATAAGAGCCCGCAATCAGACTCATTATAATAACAACTTTAAGCAAAATGCTGTTGCTTATAAGATAATTTTTAAACATTACAAGGACGGAAAACGCCTGGAGTGCAGCAAGAAAAATGGTAAGTTGCCTTGTATACTGGGCCATTTTTTTCTGCCCTTCCTCTCCGCCTTCTTTCGCAAGTTGTTCAAGCGACGGTATAACCGCCGTGAGAAGCTGCAAGATAATTGATGCATTAATGTACGGAATAACGCTTAATGCAAAAATAGAGAAATTCCCGAAACCACCACCTGAGAAGAGGTCAAGCAATGCAAGAAATCCTCCCTTCTGAATAAGGCCTTGAATCGCTGTCCTATCAATCCCAGGAACAGGAATATACGTCCCTAGTCTGAATAGAATGAATAAAAACAGGGTAATCCACATCCTTTTTCTTAGCTCTTTTAATTTAAACGCTCTTTTTAATGTTTCCCACATATTAAATTACCTCTGCTTTTCCTTGAACCTTCTCAATTTTTTCTCTAGCACTTGCGGAAAATTTAGAAGCTTTAACGGAAATAGGCTTTTTAATTTCTCCCCCGCCCAAAACTTTTACTTTTTCTCCAAAAAGCTCATTAAGGTTAATTTCTTCTTTTTCTCCTGCAAGCTTTTCTATAATATCAACATTTACTTCCGCAAATTCTTCCCTATTAAGTGACTTAAAACCTCTGAGTTTGGGTAGACGCCTATAAAGTGGTGTTTGCCCTCCTTCAAATCCTTTTTGCTTTGTTCCTCCTGAGCGAGCTTTTGCACCTTTACACCCATAAGTTGAATAGGTGCCATGCCCGGAGCCATTACCTCTTCCAACGATTCTTTTTCTCTTTTTAGAGTGTGCTTTTGGCTTAAGATCCTGAAGTCTCATTTCCACCTCCAACTGGTACTCTTTTTCTTGAAGAATTACGCTGGAGCACCACATCTATATCCTGAAATGCTTTCATAGTAGCACGTGCAATATTCAATGAGTTTGACGTCCCAAGCGATTTGGAAAGGAGATCTTGAATCCCTGCTTTATCAGCAATAGCCCTAATTACTCTACCTGCTACAATACCTGTTCCGGAAACTGCAGGAGCAAGAAACACATATGCTGCATCAAATTTTGTGGTAATTCGCGTGGGAATTGTATTATTTTTTAAAGGGACATGAATTATATTCCTTTTTGCATCGGCAATGCCCTTGGCAATTGCAGCTGGAATTTCCCTTGCTTTTCCAACACCAATACCTACTCGTCCTTTCTTATCTCCTATTACCATAACAACCCTGAATTTCAAAATTTTTCCGCCTTTGACTACCTTGGTAACTCTATTGATCTGGAGAATTTCTTCCTCGAACTCCTTCTTTTCTACAGATCTACGTCTTCTTCTTGTGTTGTTATTGTTCACATTCACCTCCTAAAACTTGAGCCCTTTTTCTCTCGCAGCCTCAGCAAGAGTTTTAACTCTACCATGGTAAAGGAAACCGCTTCTATCAAAAGCTACTTCCTTGATGCCCTTTTCTAATAACCTCTCAGCAATAAGTGTTCCTATAAGCTTCGCAGCCTCTATATTTTTTTTACTGCTTAATTTATCCTTAAAATCTTTTTCCAGTGTAGAAGCTGATGCAAGAGTGATTCCTTTTGTATCATCAATTACCTGGACATAAATATTCTTAAGGCTAATAAAAACAGAGAGGCGCGGACGGTCTGAAGTACCACTAAGGTGCTTTCTTATCCTAATATGCCTCATCCGCCTTGAATCTTTTCTATTTTTCTGTTTAATCATACACAGCCTCCTTATTTAGCACCCGCTGCAATGGTCTTTCCGGCTTTTCTTCTAATTTTCTCACCTTCATAGATAATACCCTTTGCTTTATACGGATCCACTTTTCTCAAATGCCTCAACTTCTGAGAGAACTGCCCCACAAGCTCTTTGTTAATACCACTAACTGTTATGACTTGTTTTTCTATTGTTACTTCTATCCCTTCGGGTACTTTTAATATTACCGGATGACTGAAACCAAGTGAAAGTTGAACTTCTTTGCCTTTCAAGACACCTTTATATGTTTTTTCGTTTATTACAAGCTTCTTGGAAAAACCATTGGTAACACCCAACACCATATTATTAATTAAGGCCCTGGTGGTTCCATGTAAGGCTCTATAAAAAGGCTTGTCCGAGGGACGTTTTACGGTAATCACATTATCCTTCATTTCAATAGCAATTTCCGGATGAAAAGTCCTTTTCAATTCACCCTTGGGACCTTTTATCGATACAGTATTTTCTTTATCTATTTTTACAGTTACTCCTGCCGGAATTTGAACTGGCATTCTTCCTATCCTGGACATATCTGCACCTCCTACCAAATGAAGCAGATAACTTCTCCACCCTGGCCTGCTTTTCTTGCCCCTCTGTCAGTCATAAGACCTTTTGGTGTGGAAATTATTGCTGTTCCAAGTCCGTCAAGCACCCTGGGGAGTTTATCTTTTCCTACATATATCCGCCTCCCAGGCTTGCTGATTCTCTTAATTCCAAGGATATAACTTTCCATACTCGAGCCATACTTTAAATATACCCTGAGCATTTTCTTACCTTCGATTTCCTGCTCATCAAAATTTTCTATATATCCCTCATTCTTCATTATGCGAAGAATCTCTCTTCCGATATTACCGTAAGGAACGGTAAGAGATTTATGTTTCATATTGCTCGCATTTTTAATTCTTACGAGTATATCAGAGATTGAATCATTAACCATATATTTTCCTCCTCACCAGCTTGCTTTTTTAACGCCGGGCAATTTGCCTTCTAAGGCAAGTTTTCGCAAGCAGTGCCTGCAAAGACCAAATTTACTGTAAACTGCTCTTGGCCTGCCACATATTTTACATCTATTATGCTGTCTAACTTTAAACTTAGGCTCTTTTTTTGATTTTTCAATCATTGCTTTTCTTGCCATATACGCACCTACCTTTCTCTAAATGGAAAACCTAAAAATTCTAACAAGGCTTTGGCTTCTTCATCAGTTTTGGCTGTGGTTGTAATTGTTACATTAAAACCGCGAACCTTATCAACCATATCGTAGTCAATTTCAGGGAATATAAGCTGCTCTTTAATGCCAAACGTATAATTTCCCCTACCATCAAATGCATTAGGTGAAAGACCTTTAAAGTCTCTAATTCGGGGAAGCGCCGTGTCAATAAGTTTTTCCATAAATACATACATATTATTGTTTCTCAGTGTTACCCTGCAACCAATAGCCATACCTTCTCTAATTTTAAAAGACGCTATGGATTTCTTTGCACGAGTAACAACAGGCCTCTGATGAGTAATAAGCACAAACTCCTGGATTGTTTTTTCCATTGCTTTGGGGTCATCATGTGCATCACCAACGCCCCTGTTAATAGAAATTTTTACTACTTTTGGGACCTGCATTACATTTTCGTAGTGAAATTTATCCATCATACGCTTTTTTACTTCATTTTCGTATTTTATTTTTAAAGGAGATGATGGCAGTTTTTCCTTAAGGATGTTCTCCATCTTTTTGTCTAATTTAAAAATGCTTTTTTTGCTAACAACTGTTTTAGCCATACGCACCTCACCTAAATTTTATCAATTACTTCGTGGCAGTTCATGCACACACGAACGCTTTTTCCGTTTTCAAGAATCTTATGAGAAATTCTTGTTCTTTCGTGGCAATGAGGACAAATAAGCTGAACCTTACTCGCATAAATTGGTCCTTCTCTTTTTGTTATTTTGCCCTGCGGCATATCCTGAGTAGGCCTTAAGAAATGAGTTTGCATATTTACACCCTCGACAACAACCATTCCATCTTCAGGAATCGTCCTTGAAATTTTACCTTTAAGCCCTTTGTCTTTTCCAGAAATAACAATTACCAAATCGCCTTTTCTTAATTCAAGTGGTTTTGCCTTTATTTTTGATTTTCTCATGGCCACCTCCTACAAAACTTCCGGGGCAAGAGAAACAATTTTGAGATAACCTTTCTTTCTCAATTCCCTTGACACGGGGCCAAATACCCTTGTGCCCCTCGGATTGCCTTCATCATCAATAATCACAACGGCATTGTCGCTAAAACGGATTAAACTTCCATCATCACGTTTGATTGGATATTTTGTCCTTACAACGATTGCTTTTACAACAGTCCCTTTAGGAATAGCGCTATTCGGAGCTGCTTTTTTAACCGTGGCAACTATTTTATCTCCAACAGTTGCAGTACCACGTCTTCCAACTCTAAGAACTGTTATAATAGAAATTTCTTTTGCTCCGGTATTATCCGCAACCGTAAGTCTTGAGTACTGCCTAATCATTTTTGCTCACCTCCGCTCAACACTTCCGTTACAACCCAATTCTTAAGTTTGCTCAGGGGGCGAGTTTCTCTAATGCGGACTGTATCCCCAACTTTCGCTTTCATATCTTCATCGTGAGCGTAAAGCTTTGTACTTCTTTTTATTCTCTTTAGGTAAAGCGGGTGGGGAAGATTTCTATCCACTCGAACTACCACAGTTTTTTGATATGTACTTACAACTTTTCCAACGAGTTCTTTTTTTGCCATTCTACACCTCTCTATTTAACTCTCTTTCTCTTTTAATTGTAAGGAGTCTTGCAATATCTTTTCTTACAAGTTTCATACGCGCAGCATTATTAAGTTGATGCGTTGCAAGCTGAAACCTTAAATTAAAAAGTTCTTTTCTCAAATTTTTAAGCTGTACCTCTATCTCTTTATCCGTTAAATCCCTAATTTTTTCAGCTTTCATTATTATACAACCTCCTCACGCATGACAAGACGCACCTTAATAGGAAGCTTAAAACCCACCTGCTTTGCAAGGTGCTGGGCTAATTCCTTGGAAACACCGCTAATTTCAAAAATTACTTTCCCTGGCTTTACTACTGCAACCCAATGGTCAACATCACCCTTACCACTACCCATTCTCGTTTCTGCTGGCTTTTTAGTAACAGGCTTATCAGGAAAAACACGTATCCAAAGTTTTCCAGTTTTTCTCACCGACTGAATAAGTACAAGTCTCGAAGCCTCAATTTGACGTGCCGTAATCCAAGCCGGCTCAAGAACCTGTATCCCGTATTCTCCAAAAGCCACTGTTGTTCCACCTTTTGACCTTCCTCTCATTCTGCCTCTATGCTGCTTTCTATATTTAACCCTTTCTGGCATTAACATATTTATTCACCTCCACTATTTCTCAAGTGTAAAGAAGGTCCGCTTTTTTGCATCTCCTTTATACACCCAAACTTTCACTCCAATTCTTCCAAATTTAATAAGTGCCGGCCTTTCGGAATAATCTATATCGGCATTAATTGTTTGAAGGGGAACCCTTCCGTCTCTGTACCACTCGGTCCTTGCGATTTCTGCGCCGCCGAGCCTGCCTGAAACCTGGATTTTAACTCCCTTTGCACCTGCACGCATTGAACGGCCAATCGCTTGCTTTATAACACGCTTATGAGAAATTTTTTGCTCAATCTTTGCCACCACATTTTGGGCAATAAGGTCTGCATCAAGTTCAGGCCTCTTTACCTCTTTTACTTCCACGCGCAAATTTGTATCCGGGGAATTAATGGCTCGCTTCAACCTTTCCTGGAGTTTTGCAATTTCTGTGCCCTTCCTACCAATAATCATTCCTGGACGCGCACTGTGGATAATTACTCTTACTTCCCCTGCAGTAGGGCTTCCCTTTCTCACAATTTCAACGTGAGATACTGCCGCAGAAGGCCCTAATTTTTCAACCTCTTTCCGTATGGCAAAATCTTCAAGTACGAACCGAGAGTAGATTTTTTTATCGGCATACCATTTGCTCAACCAATCTTTAGTTATACCAAGCCGAAATCCATAAGGATGAACTTTTTGTCCCACTCTATACCTCCTCTTTCTCTTTTACAACAACTGTTATCTGACTCACAGGCTTTCTCTGAATATCCGCTCTGCCCATTCCCCTCATATATAATCTCTTCAAGGGGCCTTCAGCATCTACATAAGCCTTGTGAACATATAATGAATCTTTATCCATATCAAAATTATTCTCTGCATTTGCAACAGCAGACTTTAACGTCTTCTCGAAGAAACCGGCTGCTTTTTGAGGAAGAACCTTTAAAATCGCAAGAGCCTCGTCCGTACCTTTTCCTTTTATCAGCTCAGCAATAAGTCTTGCTTTAGCAGCAGATAACCTTAAGTGTTTTGATTTAGCATAAGCTTCCATAGATTCAACCTCCTATGTCTTCGTAATAATTCTTGCAGTAGGCACTTTATGTCCGTGGAACGTTCTTGTAACAGCAAACTCTCCGAGCCTGTGCCCTACCATATCTTTTGTAATGTATATAGGAATATGAATTTTCCCGTTATGCACCGCAATAGTATATCCAACCATTTCTTCTGTAATAGCAGATCTTCTGCACCAAACTTTAATTACCCTCTTTTCTCCCTTTTTACTCATTTTTTTAATCTTATCAAGGAGCTTTGGGTCTACATACATTCTTTTTTTACTCATTTTTTATTTCTCCTCCTAATTATATACTTGTCGGAAGGTTTATTTTTCTTTCTCGTTTTATACCCAAGAGTAGGTTTTCCCCATGGAGATAATGGACCAGGATGCCCAATAGGCGCCTTTCCTTCACCACCGCCATGCGGGTGGTCAACAGGATTCATTACTGTACCTCTGACTGATGGGCGGAATCCTTTATGCCTTTTTACTCCGGCTTTTCCAAGATTAACATTTTCGTGGTCAAGATTACCTATTTGGCCAATCGTGGCACGGCAATTCAGATGCACCATTCTCACCTCTCCTGAAGGCATTCTTAAATGAGCGTAGTTACCTTCTTTTGCAAGAATTTGTACTGAAGAACCTGCTGCACGTGCAAGAACACCACCTTTTCCGGGAATCATTTCTATGTTATGAACCATAGTTCCAAGAGGGATATTCTTTAAAGGCATCGCATTCCCTGGTTTTACTTCAGTTACTTCATCAGAAACAACGGTATCTCCCACTTTAAGGTTGAGCGGCAAAAGAATATAGCGTTTTTCGCCATCCATATAAACAAGAAGTGCGATATAAGCAGACCTGTTCGGATCATATTCGATTGCCTTTACCTTTGCCGGTACCCCGAACTTGTTCCTTCTAAAATCAACTATTCTGTAAAGACGTTTGTTGCCGCCGCCTCTATGCCTTACTGTAATTTTACCGGTGTTGTTTCTGCCGGCCTTTTTTCTTAAACCAATTACAAGAGATTTTTCCGGTTTCTTTTTTGTAATTACTTCCGAGTGCTTAACAACAGACCTTCCACGTATCCCAGGAGTAGTTGGTTTATAAACTTTAATTGCCATCTTTTACCTCCACTCTACACATGATGCATTAGGTCAATTTTGTATCCGGGATAAAGAGTTACAATAGCTTTTTTTTGAGTAGGTGTTTTACCAAAATTATATCTAACTCTCTTCTTTTTACCGAACACTTTGCCTATATTCACCTGTTTTACCTTCACTGAGAAAAACTCTTCTACAGCTTCCTTTATCATCTGGGCATTTGCCCTCTTATCAACAAGAAAAACATATTTCCCCTGCTCTGCAAGGGCAGTAGATTTTTCTGTAACGAGCGGTCTAATAAGCGCTTCAATTTTACTCATTTTTCCACCATCCCTCCATACCTTTCACAGCTTCCTCCGTAATAAGCACAGAATCATAAGTTACGAGATCGTACGCATTGAGGAATTTATAATCAAGGGGTTTGCAGAAAGGAATATTTCTTGCAGCCCTATCCACTTCTCCGTTTTCCTCCGAATAAATAATAAGTGTAGTTCTCAATTCTTTATTGCTTGTTTCTGCAACTTTCTTTATTAACTCGGATATCTCTTTTGTTCTGCCTGAAGATCTAAACCCTTTCAAAATCTCGACATCTCCGTCTCTAAAACGAGAAGATAATGCAGAGAAAATTGCGACTCTTTTTTCTTTTTTATTCATCTTAATACTGAAATCACGCGGATGCGGGCCAAATACAACAGCTCCGCCTTTCCAGATATTAGCAGTTCTTGCTCCCTGTCTGGAACGGCCGGAACCCTTCTGCGGCCTCATTTTGCGGGTACTATAATTTACATCTGCTCTTTCTTTTGTATCTGCGGTTCCTCTTCTCGCATTTGCAAACTGCCTCCTTACTGCCATATGTATAAGATGCTTTTTTTCAGGAACAGCAAAAAAACTATCCGAAAGATCTATGGAACCGGTAGTACCATTAACTACGTCTATTAATCTACCTTTCATAGCGACCTCCTAAGCCCTTACAATCACAAGGCCATTCTTAGCCCCAGGTACACTTCCTTTTACCAAAAGCAAGTTCTTCTCGGGAATTACTTTAATAAGTTCCAAGTTGCTTACTGTTGTCCAATCAACACCAAGATGTCCGGGCATATGTTTACCTTTTAAAACTTTTCCCGGAAAAGTACCTGCACCTATGGAACCCGGCCTTCTCTCAGCATCAGAGCCATGTGTTTTAGGCCACCCGTGGAAACCCCATCTTTTTACAACACCGGCAAAACCTTTTCCTTTTGAGAAGCTCGATACTTTAACAAATTTATCTTCTTTGAAAAGCTCGACGGTTATTTTATCCCCGATTTCACCTTCCATATCTCTAATTTCTCTAACAATTTTGAAAGCAGGTACATTTCTTTTATTGAATACGCCTGCTTCAGGTTTATTCAGTTTTTCAGGTTTTACATCCACAAAACCTAACTGAACAGCAGAGTAGCCGTCTTTTTCAGGTGTTTTTCTTCCAACCACCGTACAAGACCCTGCTTTTATTACAGTTACAGGAACAAGTTTATCACCGACATAAACAGAAGTCATTCCCATTTTTATTCCCAGTATTCCCTTCGCCATATTATCCTCCATTAAATCTTAATTTCCACTTCAACTCCCTGAGGAATATCCATATTGGCAAGCTTCTGTGTAATTTCGGGTGTGGCATTTCTAATTTCAATAAGTCTCTTGTGCACACAAATCTCGAATTCCTCTTGAGAGTTCTTATCCACATTCGGCGAACGCAAAACATTAAATACGGTACGTTTGGTTGGTAAGGGTATAGGTCCCACCACGTTCGCTCCGTTCTTTTTCGACATCTCAACTATTTTAGAAGCCCAAATGTCGAGAATTTCATGGTCAAAAGCCTTAAGCTTTATTCTCAATCTCTCCTTCTCCATATCTTAAACTCTCCTTAAATTTTATTCAATCACCTCAGTGATAACACCGGCACCCACAGTTCTTCCACCTTCACGGATAGCGAATCTCTGAGTTTCTTCAAGAGCAACGGGATAGATAAGTTCAACTTCCATATCTACATTATCACCTGGCATTGCCATCTGAACACCA
>WFSP01000009.1 GCA_015485995.1 Caldisericales bacterium
AAAAGATGCACTTTATAGGTTATCTTTGAAAGGCAAAATAGATTTTGCCATTGGAACAGATACACATAAAAGCACTTGCAGCAAATGTCCGTTAAACAAAATATGCCACATAAACCATAAAGGAGGTGCTAAAATTGGAATTAACTGAAAGCCTTCAGGATTATCTTTTAGAAATTTACATTGAGGAGCAAAGGAAAAAAATCGTAAGACTAAAAGATGTAGCTCAGCGCAGAAATGTAAGGCTTCCGTCTGCGCTAAAGGCAGTTAAAGAGCTTGCAAAAAGAGGATTAATTGCTCACGAACATTATGGATACATAGAACTTACGGAACAGGGTGCAAATGAGGCAGCGGAATTGTATGAAAAACATAAAATGCTTTTTAAATTTCTTCATAATGGATTAGGAATAAATGAAAGTATCGCTGAAAAGGATGCTCATAAAATTGAGCACGACTTACACAAAGAAACAGTAGAAAGGATTACAAAATTTGTAAAGTTTATGGAAAAATCCCGCTTAAACGGGCGAGACAGATGGATTGAACATTTCACAGAATTCATAAATACAGGAAAACTTCCTAAATGCCGGGAGAAAGGGGGTGAAAAAATGACATTAGATAAATTAAAAGTAGGAGAGAGGGCCAAAATTACAAGAATAGAATCAAGTGCAGGTAAACTTAAAACACGTCTTCTCGATATGGGAGCAGTCCCGGGATCGATTGTAAAAGTAGAAAAAGTAGCGCCTATGGGCGATCCTATCGACATTTTCATTAAGGGCTACCATCTTTCTTTAAGAAAAGATGAAGCGGAAAAAATTATTGTGGAGGTTATATGATGCCGATACTGTATGCAAAAAATGGTAATGAAGTAGAGCTGGTCAGGATAGCTGCTGGAAGAAATCTCGTAAGAAGACTCAGTGAAATGGGAATAAACACGGGAACTCGCATAAGAATTATTTCCAATTCAGGCATTGGTCCAATTATTATTGAGATTGCAGGAAAACGCTTTGGAATTGGTAAAGGTATTGCATCAAAGATGCTTGTAGAAACAATAAAATGATAAAAATAGATCTAAGAAAAACTAAAAAGGAAAACATTATTAAAGCAATTAAGGAATCGTTAGAAAAAGAAGAAGAAATAGATTTTGTTATAAACGACGAATTATCGTTTTATATGGATTTTGTTATAGAAATTCTAACGGGAAGAAAAGGTGTTTTAAAAGACAATCATTACATATTAAGAACGAAAGGAGAGTGCAAAATGTCAGTAGAAGAAAGTTTAAAAATAATCAGAGTAGCTATGGCAGGAAGTCCTAATTCTGGTAAATCTACCTTATTTAATGCGTTAACTGGAGGACACGCACAGGTCGGTAACTGGCCGGGAGTTACAGTAGAGAAAAAAGAAGGGAAATTAATATACAAAAACTTTAAATTTATCATAACCGACCTACCAGGGACTTACAGTCTTACAAGTTATTCAATTGATGAAAAGGTTGCAAGGGATTTTATTGTAAACGAAAAACCGGATGTCGTCGTTTCAGTAGTAGATGCAACAAACATAGAAAAAAATCTATATTTAACAATTTCCCTTTTGGAATTAGGAGCAAATGTAGTTTTAGATTTGAATATGGCTGACATCTTAAAAGCAAAAAATGTAAAAATCAATAAAGAAAAATTAGAGCAACTCCTCGGAATACCTGTAGTTTCAACCTCTGCCATAAAGGGGGAAGGACTTACAGAGTTAAAAGAAGCGATTATTGAAGCAAGTAGCAAAAAACCAAAGGAGTTTAAAATCAATTATGGAAAGGAAATCGAAAATGCAATAGCAGCAATAGAAACTGAAGTCAGGAAAATTAACATCAATTTTCCTCCTAGATTCGTTGCAATAAAATTATTAGAAGGTGACGGAGAGTTTATAAAAATGCTTCAGCAAAAAGGAGCAAAAAATATCGTCGCTCTTGTAACTCAAAAAAGCGCTGAATTAGAAAGTAAATTTGGATATGATATTGAAACAGAAATTATCGAGAGAAGGTACGGGCTTATCGAAAGTATTGCATTGAAGTGCATATCTAAAAAGTTATCAGCAGCAGAAAAACTCACCGCTTCAGATAGAATAGACAGAGTTGTCACTAATAAATGGGTTGGCATACCATTATTTGCACTTGTTATGTGGGCCACTTTCCAGCTTACATTCACAGTTGGAGGGATTTTTGCAGATTGGCTTGACGCATTCTTTGGATGGTTAGGAGCAATAACCACGGCGCATATCTCCGGGTGGTTAGGGTCATTGCTTGGCAACGGAATAATAGGTGGTGTCGGAATGGTGTTCGTCTTTTTGCCAAATATAATGATTTTATTCCTCTTGCTCGCATTCTTGGAAGATTCGGGTTATATGTCAAGAGCCGCGTTTATAATGGATAAAGCAATGCATACAATTGGACTTCCAGGTAAATCGTTTATTCCAATGATTATAGGTTTCGGGTGCAACGTTCCTGCAATTATGTCCACACGAACGATTAGCTCAGAGAGAGACAGAATACTTACAATTCTTATTAATCCATTTATCTCCTGCTCAGCACGTTTGCCAATATATATCCTGTTTACAAGCGTATTCTTCAAATTGCATCAGGGTTTAATAGTTTTTTCACTTTACACAATAGGCATTTTGGTGGCGGTGCTTTCCGCAAAATTGTTCAAATCAACAATTCCTTCACTTAAAGGCCCCGTTTCCCCACTCGTAATGGAACTTCCTCCCTATAGATGGCCAACTCTCAAGAGTATATCAATACATATGTGGGAGAGAAGTAGCGCATTCGTTAAAAAAGCAGGAACGATTATCGTAGCAGGAGTTATTGTTATATGGTTTCTTGCAAGTTTTCCTTTATCCGCTGAGTATGCAGGCAAAGGTACATACATATGGCATTTAGGGAAATTTCTCGCTCCTCTTTTAAAACCTGCTGGATTTGACTTTTGGCAAGCAGCTGTTGCTCTCTTCTTCGGAATTATAGCAAAAGAAACAGTCGTAGGAACTATGGGAACGCTTTTTGGGGGCTCAGATAAACTCACAGGTGCTTTGGCACACCTGTTTACTCCCCTTTCCGCTTACTCCTTTATGATAATGAGCTTGCTATACATTCCCTGCATTGCTTCAATAGGGGTAATTTACAGAGAAACAAATAGTTGGAAATGGACAGCTTTTTCAGCTACATACAGTATCTTTGTAGGGTGGAGTGCTGCAGCATTATTTTACCAAATTGGAAGGCTTCTTTTATAATTTTTTTTGCACTATAAATTAGCTAAAGCTAACAATAAGTCTACCTCGGCTGAATGTAACAACAACGCTCTTCCCTATAATATAAAAAGCCGGGCTCTTGCCCGGCTTCTCAGTTTTTACAGTCTGTGTTAAATTACTTAAGTTCGACTTTTCCGCCTGCTTCTTCAAGTTTCTTCTTAAGTTCTTCTGCGTCTTTCTTCGGAAGCCCTTCTTTAACTGGTTTCGGTTCTTTTTCAGAAGCTTCAACAAATTCTTTTGATTCCTTAAGGCCAAGCTGCACAACTTCCCTAACTACCTTAATAACGCTAATTTTCTTTTTAGCATCAAATCCGGTGAGAACAACGTCAAACTCGGTTTTCTCTTCGGCAGGAGCCGCAGCTGCAACAGCCGCAACAGGAACCGCAGCAGTTACCCCAAATTTGTCCTCAAGCGCCTTTACCAAATCGGCAAGTTCAAGTACTGTCATTTTTTCAATTGCTTCCATTAATTCTTCTTTAGTCATTTTTAAAATCCTCCTTACGTTTTATTTTAGGCAGCCTTTTCGGCGTCCTCTTTTTTATCTTTAATCTGTCCTAATACAACAGCAAAGTCTTTAATCGGCTTCTCAAGTACAGTAACAAGTCGCTGAATTGGTGAATTCAGAAGGTAAACAAGTTTACTGAGAAGTTCTTCTTTAGATGGCAGTTCTGCAATTCTTTCTATATCTTCAGCAGAAGTCCATATTCCATCCACAAGCCCAATCTTCACTTTAAAAATTGGCTTTTCCTCTTCATCTTTAAAATCTACAAATTCTTTAGCAAGGACTACGGGGTCGCTCTTATGAATCGCAATCGCCACAGAGCCTTCGAAAAGTTTATCCTCTAATTCAAAGCCTGCGTTTTTAAAAGCAATTCTCAAAAGATTGCCTTTCACAACCCTGTAATAAACCTCTTCCCTTTTTATTTCCTTTCTAAAGTTCGCAGCATCTGTTGCTTTAATGCCAGAAAAATCTACAAGCAAAAGGTTCTTTTGCCCTTTAATCTTCCCCGACATTTCTTTAACTACTTCTGCTTTCTTTTCCTTTCTCATTTGCTAATCCTCCTTAAACTAAACTACCCCGGCAATCGCTACAACCGGGGCAGAATATATAAGCTTATTCAATATATTCAAGATAACCTCGGCTGGCTATGTTTTAAGGGTTTACCCACCAACTGTCTTAGGTTTAGTTTTCAAATTTATTTTTTCAATAAGTCCTGAACGCTTAACCGTACTGAAGGAGACATCGTTAAAGAAAGAAACACTTTTTTCATATATTGCCCCTTAACAGAAGCAGGCCTTGCCTTCAGTATTACTTCATTCAGCGCAAGAACATTTTCTTTTAAGTCTTCCTTTCCAAATGAAATCTTGCCAACAATAGTGTGAACTACGCCGGTTTTATCAACTCTGTACTCAATTTTACCCGCTTTAAAATCTTTTACCGTTTTACCTGTATCCGTGGTTACCGTACCGGCTTTCGGGTTTGGCATAAGTTTTCTCGGGCCAAGTATACGCGCTACCTTACCTACGTAACGCATCATATCAGGCGTAGCAATTGCTACATCAAAATTAAGAAAACCTTCCTTCGCAATTTTTTCAATAAGTTCTTCTCCACCGACAAAATCAGCTCCGGCCTCTTTAGCAACCTGCGCATTTTCGCCTTTTGCAAAAACAAGAACTTTTACTTCTTTTCCTGTCCCATGCGGCAAAGTAATAACGCCTCTGATATTTTGGTCAGCAAACTTAGGATTTACATTCAACACATATGTTGCTTCAACTGATTCATCAAACTTTGCGCTTTTTAACTGAGGCAATAACTCAATTGCCTCATCAAGAGAATACTGCTTAGCTACATCTACTTTTTTTAGTAATTCCTTGTACCTTTTACCTCTTCTCACTTTTACCTCCTTGTGGTAATTGACTTTAAGTCTCCCACAAAATAAAATTTAATTCTCTATTGTATTCACTCCCATATTACGGGCAGTGCCTTCAATAATTCTCGATGCAGCATCAAGATCTTCAGTATTAAGGTCTTTTAACTTCATCTTAGCAATCTCTTTAAGCTGAGAACGTTTTATAGTCCCAACTTTCTTTTTATTCGGTTCCGGTGAACCGGAATTAAGCTTCAATGTCCTTTTAATTAAAGAGGACGCCGGTGGAGTCTTTGTAATAAAATCAAAACTCCTGTCTTTGTAAACTTTAATCACAACGGGAATTATAAGCCCTGCCTGTTTTGCCGTTCTTGCATTAAACCTTTTACAGAAGTCCATAATATTTACACCCTTCTGTCCAAGTGCAGGCCCAACAGGTGGTGCAGGCGTTGCCTTTCCCGCTTCAATTTGTAGTTTTACAATCCCGATAACTTCTTTTTTCCTTTTTGCCATAACACACCTCTTAAATCTTTTGTATATATTCGCTTCTAATCTCTACAGGCATTTCTCTGCCGAACATTTCAAGCAATACTTTAGATATGCCTTTCATTTCATCAATTTCCTGAACAGTTCCTTCCATATCCCTGAAAGGACCTGCAAGAATCTTTACTCTATTGCCCACCTCAAAATTTGTTTTCTCTCTTGCCTGATCCTCACTCGTTCTATTTTCTATTAAATTTCGTGCTTCTTCATCAGACAAAGGAGTAGGCTTTCCACCACTACCGACAAACCCTAAAACTCCAGGCGTATTCCTAACAACGAACCAGGTTTGGTCATCTACAATCATTTGCACCACAATATACCCTGGAAATACGCGTTGGGGCTTAATTTTCCTTTTTCCGCGTTCCACCACGCTATAATAATCCACCGGGACAACAACCTTAAGGATTCTATCCTCAAGCCCGTACCCTTTAATCCGCTCCTCTAAATTAAGCTTTGCTTTATTCTCAGAACCAGAATATGTGTGTACCAAAAACCAGCGAGGTGTTTTGTTTTCCTTCTCTTCAGTTACTTTTTCTTCAGTCATTTATTTTGCAAGTGCCTCTAAACCTTTAGCAAATAACATATCCCATAAACCGATATAAGTAGCCCAGAAAATTACAAATGCAAGAACAATAGCCGTGTAATTCCATAACTGCCTTGGAGTAGGCCAAATTACTCTTTTTGTAAGTTCAACCCACACACCTTTAAGAAAGCTTTTAAAACTTTCTTTCCTCGGTCTAACAGTTTGTGGCTGTCTGCTCGTTACTACTTTTTTAACTCTTCTTTTTTCACTCGTTTTTTTACTCATAATTAGTGGCAGGTCCGGAGGGACTTGAACCCCCAACCCTCGGTTTTGGAGACCGATGCTCTACCAATTGAGCCACGGACCTACGGCTTAACCTCCTTATGAATCGTATGCTTTTTACAATATTTACAATATTTCTTTGTTTGCATCTTTTCTCTATTATTTTTCTTATTTTTCGTTGTGGCATAATTTCTTCTGCCACATTCTGTGCATTCAAGAAGGATTATCTCTCTCATTTTATTCAATCACCTCAGTGATAACACCGGCACCCACAGTTCTTCCACCTTCACGGATAGCGAATCTCTGAGTTTCTTCAAGAGCAACGGGATAGATAAGTTCAACTTCCATATCTACATTATCACCTGGCATTGCCATCTGAACACCA
>WFSP01000010.1 GCA_015485995.1 Caldisericales bacterium
CATAAATCCTCCTTATGCCTCTATTTTTTTATATAAATAATAACACAAAAGAGCATTTCGTCAACTATATATTATTAAAAACTCTCTTCAAATTTTATTAATATTTTGTACTATACTATAAGTGTGATGAAAAAAATAATGATAGTAGAAGATGATGATAATATTAGAGAATTGCTTGAGATGTACTTTTCAAAAGCAGGCTTTGAAATAATTCAAGCAGCCGATGGAAAAACGGCTTTAGATCTGTTCGAAAGCGAAAAGCCCCATATTGTAATACTCGACCTTATGCTTCCTGTAATTGACGGAATTACTGTTGCAAAAGAAATCAAGAAAAATGCCAATATTCCAATTCTTATGTTAACTGCAAAAGCTGAAGAGTCAGATCGAATTAAGGGCTTGGAGATTGGGGCAGATGATTACGTAACAAAGCCATTTAGCCCAAAAGAAGTCGTTTTAAGAGTTAAGAATATCTTGAAACGTTCCTATCCTGATGAACAAATAATAAAATTCAAAGATTTGGAAATTCACCCCAAAGAAATAAAAATTTACCAAAATGGAAAAGAGATTCCATTCACAGCAAAAGAATTTAAAATAATATTTGCAATGGTGACAAAACCCGGTACCGTATTCAGCAGAGAAAAAATAATGGACGAAATTTATACGGAATACGATGACGTAGTATTTGATAGAACAATAGATGTTTACATAAAAAATATTCGAAAGAAGCTCGGAGATAACCCCAAAAATCCTAGATATATAGAGTCTGTGTATGGCGCAGGATACAGAATGAGAAAATAATGGAATTTAGAACAAAACTAATCCTAAGTTATATTCTTATTATTATTGTTGTTATATTTTTTGCGTTACTTTTTGTTAATATATACATAGGAAGACGTTTTTCAGAAATAATTATTCAAGGGTCACAACAAGGTTTCCTTGTGTTTATGACACCCCAGGGCAAGATTTTTCTACATACAGTGAAATCTTCACTTATTTGGGCAGGAACAGTTTCAATTCTCATAGGAACATTTTTAGCTTTTATAATATCACGTTTCGTAACAAACCCCCTAAAGAAAATGGAAGAGTTTGCAGGAAAAATTTCAAAAGGAAATTATAATGCACGCATCAAAATAACAAGCGACGATGAGATAGGACACTTACAAAAAACTTTAAATAGAATGGCAGAACACCTTACGGAGATAGAAAGTATGAGAAAATCTCTCGTACAAAATGTATCACACGACCTAAGAACCCCTTTAACCAGCCTGAAAGGGTATATCGAAATGGTAACAGATTCAGAGTTTACGCATGAAGAAAAAAGTAAGGCGATTCAAGTAATCAAGTCGGAAGTTGAGAGAATGGAGAGTATGTTAGAGGAACTCAGCAAACTATCGGCAATTGACAGTAAAAAATACGAAATCCATTGCAAAAAAATGCTTTTGGGAAATTGCGTAAGAAATGCGACTAATTTAATGAAAATTGATGCTACAGCAAAAAACTTATATTTGAAAACAGACATAAAAGAAGTCTATATAAACGGCGACGAAAAAAGAATAAGAGAAATCATTATAAACTTACTAAGCAACGCAATAAAATTTACGGAAAAAGGGGGCGTAACTGTTAAAGTTTATAAAGAAAAAGGGCGTGCCGTTGTTTCTATAAAAGATACCGGGAAAGGGATACGTAAGGAAAATATTAACAAAATTTTTGATAGGTTTTTCAGAGGAGAAAAATCCCGTTCAAAAACAAGTGGGGGTATAGGCGTAGGCCTTACGATTGTAAAGGAACTTGCAGAGGCAATGAAAGGGGAAATTGCCGTTAAGAGTGAAATAGGAAAAGGCTCTGAATTTGTAATTACCTTTCCAGCTATAAAAAAGTAAGCTAAGTATCTTCTTTTCTGGAATTTCTCCCCTTTAATACTTCTTCTTTAAACTCTATATTTTTTATGCCATCTAACAGCGCCGTATAATGAGCTCGCAAAGGAGCAATATCCTTATTAGAGATTTTATCATTGCTATATTTTACTTTATCGAACAACGCGGTAAGTGTTGCTAAATGAGGCACAGCCGTACTTGCCTGGCTTGACAACCGTCTGTAAAACTCATCCGGGGTTTCGTACTTCTTCATAGAAAAGCTCTTTTTCTTTAAAAGATAAAGTGCGGAAAAATACAAAAATTTTACAAATTCTTCAGGATCCTCTATTTCCTCTAATGATTTCTCTATACCTTTTTCTCTTATCTGCTTCTTAAAACGTTGCACTGTTTTTCCTTGCAATACTGTTTCGGGTATTTGGTCATTAAACAAAAATTTGTATAACATATACGCAAGTAATATGCCAAGAACAATAGCTACTATTCCAAAGATAATTCCAGCCGAAGTAAAAAAGTTGCGTGCAAATTGTAAAAATTCGCTCGAACCCACCATTCTATGGACAACTGATTTGATATCTACGGTGCCCTGAGGAATTTTTGGAAATGTGCCACCAGGAGTTTCTTTAATCAGCATAGAGGATAAAGTACCTCTATAAAATTTTACAAAAAATTTAAAAAATATAATACTTACAATAGCAATAACACCAATACCTGCAGCTATCGAAGTAATCATTTTTTTGTAAAAAACAGTTTTTTTCACACTCTTATAGAAACCCACAAGCAGTAAAAGAAAAATCATCAGTACAACAATTAAAATGAGCAATATAAGGAGTACTTGAAAAGACGGAATTTTATGAAAAGTTTCCTTTATCCCCTGAACCACCACCTCGGTAGATTGCCGAATAGAACCTGAACTTACTATTGCCGTTCCATTTCCCTTAAAAGAAGGTGCTGTAGAAGTCCCAGTAGCATATAAAAACGAATGAATTTTGTCACCAAGACCCGACTCAAATACACCTTTCCACTTTAGGGGGATAATACCCAATAAAATTATCGGTGACAGAAAAAGGGCACGTTTAGTACTCAAAAGAGAACGCTCCTTAAGTATGGAAATGATATAAAAATAGAGCGCAATAGGAGGAATAATATTATAAAATATTCCAAAGTGAATAATTATAAAATTTGCAAATAAAATAAGCAAAAACATAAATAAATTGCCTAATCTTGCAACAAATAAAATAAAAACAAAAAAAGCAGTGATCCCTATGGAAATAAGGATAACATATACGGGTTGCATAAAATTAACGGCTTTTAAAAGAAGTTTGCTTACAATTACATAGAGCTGTATAGAGAATAAAAAATATAAAATATCTTCCGTCATCTTCTTGTCATCTCCAGTTTACTTGCATAATCCTTACCCAAAATAGGGTAAACAAATATACCTTCTCGCGCTAATGCTTCTTTGGAATGGCCCAACACGGTGAGATAGTATGCCTCTTTGAAATAATAACGAGGCGGGTTTTCATTGGGAAGAACGAAAGTGTTATCCGGTAAAAGCACTATGTTCAAACGTGAAACGTAAGGTTTTAATTTCAGCAGCAATAACATCATTCTTTCCGAAATATCGCTCTCGATGAAGAATATTTCACTACCAAATTTAATATTTAGGGAAAGGCTTTCTAAAAATTTAGCAGTTTCTATGGCATCGTCACCACTTGCCAGCGCAAGCACCTTAAATATTTGCATCAGATGAAATTCCCCTTTGTCAATTTTTATATTCTCTTTCGGTGTTCCATTTGTGACAAGCCCAACAGGCAAATGATGATGTATTGCATAATTTGTAATAGAGGCAGCAATTGCAGATGAAGCATCTTGAAATTGCAAATTCTTCTTATAATAATCCACAACAACCTGTATACGTTTGGAGGCAGTAAAATCAAGTTCTTTCACTGTTAATTTATCTCTATGAGCCGTCTGCTTCCAGTGAATCATTGAAAGTGGATCATTTGTTGAATAATCGCGTACCCCGGCAATGGACGTATAGTCCATATTAAGCTGATATTTTGCCTTAATTCCATTAATCGGTTCCGATAGATATACATTTAGCCTTTGAAAAGGGACTACATATGGAAATACATAAACCGTCTTTTCATCAGAAACGGTTACTTTTCTTTTTAAGAACCCCAACGGGTCAGAAATTGTAATATCAAATTTACCAACTCTGTATACACCTCTCCTGTTTCCTACGTAACCTATATTTCCTGAAAGTATTTTTCTTGAGGTAAAAAATCTGTTTACTTTTTCACCTTTGGCTGGAACAAAATAATAAGGGCTAATAAGCGAAACAGTAAAAAGAAAAGGAATTCGGAAATCTACATTTAATGTATAAGAAAAATCTGCTCTATCTTTCTGCCTCACTGTATACGTGTTAACATCAGTTTTTAAAGAAACGCTTCCTTTCTTAATATACAACGAATATAAGAGCAAGTAAAGTACATAAATTCCTAATATAAGGTAAGTAACTCCACCCAAAACAAGAACAATAAAAATAAGGGCAATAAGGAGGACCCTCACCTCTTTACTCAAATTTACTAACCCTCTTTTGCAAAATTTTCTAAAACAGGGACTTTTATACTTTTAACAACTTCATCCAACACATCTCCTACCTTTACACCCCTGAGTTTTGCATCGGCACGAAGTACCACTCTATGGCTCAAAACATCTTTAACACTATTTTTTACATCATCAGGCAGAACAAAATCGCGCCCGGAAAACACAGCCCATGCCTGCGAAACACGCATAAGAAAAAGTGATGCTCTCGGGCTTGCACCAAGGTATAGCTCCCTGTGCATTCTTGTTGCCCGCGATATAGCGACAATATATTCTGCAACGTTGGGGTGTACATATACCTTACGGACTGAATTTTGAACATCAATAAGTTCGTCAATGCTGCTTATCGGTTTTAAGTTTTCAATAGGAAATGTCTCCTTTTTACGAGCAAGTATTTCTTTTTCAGCTTCCTTCTCAGGATAGCCAACGGAAAAGCGCATAATAAACCTATCCAGCTGGGCTTCCGGCAAGGGGAAAGTCCCTTCATATTCAATAGGGTTCTCAGTAGCAATTACCATAAAAGGTATGCTAATTTTATAATCAACTCCATCTATTGTAACTTTATTTTCTGCCATTGCTTCAAGTAATGCAGATTGGGTTTTTGGCGTGCCTCTGTTTATCTCATCCGCAAGCAAGAGATTTGTGAATACTGGCCCAAATCTTACCTTGAATTCTTCGGTTTTCCTATCATACATAGTAATACCGGTAATGTCCGTTGGTAAAAGATCCGGGGTAAACTGAACCCTTTTGAAATTAGCAGAAAAAGAAATAGCAAGTGCTTTAGCAAGAGTAGTTTTTCCTGTTCCAGGAACATCTTCAAGCAATACATGCCCTCCGGAGATTGTTGACACAATAATTTTATTAATTGTCTCATCACGTCCGATAATTACTTTTTTCAGGTTCTCTTTTAATTCTTCTATCATATCTAAATCTCCTTTCCTCTACAGATAAAAAAATTATAATACAAAAAAGAAATTTGCAAAGCGCAAAAAACTCATTAAAATTAACTATGAGCATATTTTTATTTGCAGGAATTTTACTATTTATTGCAATTTATGCAGGAAGAGTTTTTCACAAAGCAAAATTGCCTGTAGTAACAGGCTATATTCTTATAGGCTTTATTCTTGGCAATGTTCCTTATCTTTCGGCACACCTATCTCCATACTTTGCAAAACTTGCAAGCTATGTGGATGAACTTGCACTTGCGGTTATATCATTTGAAATGGGGATGGAGTTTACTCTAAAAACTTTGAGAAAAATAGAAAAAAACATCTTTATTATTACAATAACCCAGGCAGTTATCACCTATTTGCTAATTCTCACAGTATTTAAAATTATTTTGAGAGTACCTACTGCAATATCTATAGTTATTGCATCCATAGGTGTTGCAACAGCACCTGACATTATTATTCTTGTTACGCGCGAGTATAACATAAAAGGGAGACTTGCAGAGTATTTAAACAGTATAGTAACGCTTGACGATTTGTTAACAGAACTTGCATTTATTGTAACGATACCAATTGCAGAAAAACTGCTGCATTCTTATACCGGAGTGTTAAATCCCTCGATCTTTATTGTAAAAGAACTCATCTTCTCTATTTTAATAGGAATAACTCTGGGAATTATCTTCGCATTTATTGCGAACGAATTTAGAAGATTAAGAGCGCTTTTTCCAGTAACCATTGGTTTTATATTAACAGCAATAGGGATTGCAATATGGCTAAAACTACACATTATTTTCATTCTCCTTATTATCGGAATAGTTTTTGCCAATTTATCAAGAGAGCGTGCCGCTGTAATCAGCGTGTTAAGCCAAATCGATGCACCCCTTTTTATTATATTCCTTATAGTAAATGGCTCTGCATTATCCATTAAACTCCTAATAGGTTCAGGGATATTAGGCATCGCATTTATTCTCTCAAGAGGCATAGGAAAGGTCCTCGGCACGTATTTTAGCAAAACAATAACCAAAGATCCTCTATGTGGTAAAATTGGTTGGGCGCTACTTCCACAATCTGAGATTAGCATTTACCTAGCCATCCTTGCAAAACACGCAATCCATCCCTACGGAAATACAATATTCTCAATTGCAATGAGTGGAGTAATCGTTTTTGAGATTATCGGAGCCCCTTTACTGAGATACATTCTTTCCAAAGAGTAAAAATTTCTTGCAATTTTAACAAATAGTATTAAAATATTGTAAAACTCCGATCTATGCTTTCCCACAGGGAAGGCTTAGACGATAGGGTTTGCTGGGTAACCAACAAGCCTGCCATCTTGCAAAGGAGCCTAAAAAGACTCCTATTATTTATTGGGGGCAAATTTAAATAAGGAGGTGGTTTTATGTTAGGAGGTTACATGGGAAAGATTCTCAGAGTGAATCTTTCTACGGGAAAAATCAGTGAAGAGCCGATCAATGAAGAATTAGCAAAGAAATTCATCGGTGCACGAGGTTATGCTGCAAAAATTCTCTACGATGAGGTGAGCCCAAATACAGATCCATTAAGCAAAGAGAACAAGCTTATTTTTGCAACAGGTCCACTTACTCTTACTCCTTCACCAACAAGCGGAAGGTATGATGTAGTGACGAAGAGCCCATTAAACAATGTAATTGCTGGCTCCAATTCGGGTGGCTACTGGGGTCCTGAACTTAAAAAAGCAGGATATGACATTTTAATTGTAGAAGGAAAATCAGAAAAACCCGTTTACTTATGGATTACCGAAGATAAGATAGAGCTGAAAGATGCATCGCATTTATGGGGAAAAGACACATACGAAACAACTGACAAAATCATCGAAGAATTAGGCGGGGACAATCAAATTAAAGTTGCATGCATTGGGCCAGCCGGAGAAAACCTTGTAAAATTCTCAGCTATTATGAATGAAAAGACAAGAGCAGCTGGAAGAACAGGTGTTGGGGCAGTAATGGGTTCGAAAAAGCTAAAAGCCATTGCAACACGCGGGCACAAAAGACCAACTATTGCAAACCCTGAAAAATTTAAAGAAGTCCTAAAAGTTACAATGGACAAAATTAAGGCAAACGGTATAACATCACAGGGTTTACCTACTTATGGCACTATGGTACTGAACCATATCATAGATGAGCACGGGTTGTACCCTACAAGAAACTTCCAAACAGGGGTTTTTGAAGGCGTAGATAACGTTTCAGGAGAGAAATTAAAAGAAACATATCTTGTAAAGAATAAACCTTGTTTCGGATGTCCAATTGGATGCGGAAGAGTAACAAAACTTCCGGATGGAGAAGAAGGGGAAGGTCCAGAATACGAAACAAGCTGGGCGTTTAGTGCTGACTGTGAAATAGAAGATCTAATTGCTGTCATTAAAGCAAATAATGTCTGCAATAAGTTAGGATTAGATACAATTTCAACAGGTGCAACGATTGCATCTGCAATGGAACTTTATGAAAAAGGGTATCTAAAGAAAGAAGAATTTGAAAACGCACCTGAGCTAAAATTTGGAAATACCGAGGCTATTCTCTACTATCCTGAAGCAATTGCTTATAGAAAAGGTATTGGGGACAAACTTGCTGAAGGTTCATATGAATTCGCAAAAGCACACGGACATGCAGAGCTTTCAATGAGCGTAAAGAAACAAGACCTCCCGGCATATGACCCAAGAGGAGCACAAGGTCACGCACTCGAATATGCAACATCAAATAGAGGAGGCTGTCACGTGAGGGGTTATATGATTTCTCCAGAAATCCTCGGTTCTCCACAAAAAATTGACCCGTTCACCACAGAAGGCAAACCACAATGGGTAAAAACATTCCAGGATTTAACAGCAGTAATAGATTCTGAAGGGTTATGCCTTTTTAGTTCATTTGCTTTAGGAGCAGATGATTATGCCGCACTTCTTTCGGCAGTTACAGGAGTAGAATATTCTGCAGAAGAAGCACTTAAAGCAGGCGAAAGGGTATGGAACCTAGAAAGACTATGGAATTTAAAAGCCGGTTTGGGTAAAGATGATGATACGCTCCCACCAAGATTCCTCAAAGACCCAATGCCAGACGGCCCTTCAAAAGGTCAAATCGTCCACCTCGACATAATGCTTCCAGAGTATTACAAACTTCGTGGATGGGATGAAAACGGCATTCCTACAAAAGAACGGCTAAAAGAACTGGGATTAGAATAAGATTATTATCCAGCAAAAGCGGGGGAAGACACCCCCGCTTTTAAGAATTAAGGAGGGATAACAATGGAAAAAGAACCAAAAACAATTTTACTGAGTGGTTTTACAAATGGAGAAATAAAAGAGCTCCTAAATAGCTGCAAGAAAAACGATAAATTGCCTAAAGACATAATTTTCGCAACTGTTACGGAAACTGCATTAAATTGGACAGTTAAAGATTGGCTAAAAGAATTAAGCACAGAGTACAAAGAATTTAAAAAACTAAAAGACAAAAAATAAACTTTTTATTTCACGCCCTTTATAGAAAAATAGAGGCTACCTATATCTTTAAGTTTATCATAATCAGGAACCACATATGAGATATTATCAATATAGTCATCTCTTCCTGGAAATGCCACTATATTAAGATCGTTTGCAGTATCATTCTTTAAAATTAAGGCAAGTTTCGTAATTTGGGACGGTGTAAGGTTTGTATACAATGCATCCGCTACTGCCTTTGCAACAGAAGGCAATTTCCAAACAGTACGCAAACTTTTTGTTTGGTTAAAAAGCGCCTCTATTAACTTTTCCTGCCTTGCTACTCTCCCGTGAATTTTACCATCTTCCGTAGCCGTAAAATCACCATACTGATCATATCTAAATCGTGCATATTCCAGAGCTTTTTCACCATCTAAATGCTGAACCCCGGGATTAAGGTCGATATTTACATCTCCAAGCTTAGAATGATAATGCATTGGCTCCGTAACATCGATTGTCACTCCGCCAAGTGCATCAACCACTTTTTTGAAACCATTAAAATTAAACACTACAAAGTATTGAATGTCTCCATCCTGTAATCCTAACAAATTCTCCACAGTTTTTATACTAAGATTTGCTCCTCCATCATTATAAAACAAAGAATTATAAGCGGCATTAATTTTATTATAACCATGCCCTGGGATTTCCACCCGCGAGTCTCGTGGGATAGAGAGCAAATTTATTTTTTTTGTAGAAGGATTTATATTAAGCAGTACCATTACATCCGAACGGCCAGAAGCATCCCATGAGCGTTGGTCAGTCCCCATTATCAAAACATTTATCGTTTTAGTTAAGTCAAGGGGGGCAGTCTGCACATTAGAACTGCTTCCATTATTGTTAGAATTTGTAGGGCCTTTATTTACCCCACTAAAATTTTTTGCCGTACTAAAAACATAAAACCCAATAACTGTAATAGAAATTATTACAACCCAAATTAAAATTTGTTTCAGGAGTTTCATATTTTTACAGTAGTTTCAGAAGAAACGGACCGAAAAGCAGGGAAATGGTAGTCATCAGTTTTATAAGAATATTTAAAGAAGGGCCTGCTGTATCCTTCAGCGGGTCTCCAACAGTATCGCCAACAACACTTGCTCTGTGTGCCTCAGATCCTTTACCGCCAAAGTTACCCTGCTCCACATATTTTTTAGCATTATCCCAACTTGCTCCTGCATTAGACATAAAGATAGCAAGGAGCACTCCGCCAATTAAAGCACCCGCAAGCAAGCCACCAAGTGCTTCTTTCCCATGTTTTGCAAAAGCAAAAAAAGTAATAAATGGAGCGAGTACAGCAATTGCAGAAGGTAAAATCATATTTTTTAAGGCCCCTTTTGTACTTATTGCAACACATTTTTTATAATCAGAGTCTGCTTTACCGCTCATAAGCCCGGGGATTTCGTGAAATTGTCTTCTTACCTCTTCAACCATAAGCCCTGCAGTATCACTTACGGCCATAATAGAAAAAGATGAGAACAAATATGGTAAAGAAGCTCCCATCAATGCACCAGCCATCACATAAGGAGAAAGCAAGCTCATACCTGTAAGGTGCATCGCCTGTGAGTAAGAAGAAAATAACGCAAGCGCGGTAAGTGCAGCGGAACCAATTGCAAAACCTTTCCCCATTGCAGCAGTAGTATTTCCCAATGCATCTAAAACATCGGTTCTTTCCCTAACCTCTTCAGGTAGGCCTGCCATCTCTGCTATTCCTCCGGCATTGTCCGCAATAGGACCATAGGCATCAACGCTCAAGTTAATTCCAAGTGTTGCAAGCATCCCAATTCCAGCAAGGGCAATACCAAAAAGGCCCGCAGAAAGATACGCAATAACTACGCCAACCCCAATAAAAATAAGAGGGAGGAATGTGCTCTGCATACCAACAGCCATACCAGAAAGAATAGTCGTTGCCGCACCACCTTCAGAAGCAGATTTAGCAATGAGCCGCACAGGCTTTCCACTTGTATAGTACTGAGTAATAAAGCCAATTGCAAGGCCTACGATTAACCCTGCAAAAATCGCAATAAAGACGCCAATATTGTGAAGCACTGATATTGAAAGATATAATATAAGCAAAACTGCAATTATATTAGCAACGATTGTTCCGACATTCAATGCTTTCTGTGGATTTATTTTTCCACGTGAAGTAAAAAGCACAAATAAAACACCTATCAGGGAGGAGAGAATTCCATATCCTGCAATAAGATACACAAATTTAATTCCTTGAATACCGAAGACGGCATAACCTAAAATAATTCCACTAAGAATAGACCCAACATATGATTCATATAAGTCAGCGCCCATCCCTGCAATATCTCCAACGTTATCACCTACATTATCTGCAATTACTGCGGGGTTACGCGGATCATCCTCAGGAATTCCTGCTTCTATCTTTCCAACAAGATCTGCTCCTACATCGGCAGCTTTCGTATAAATCCCGCCCCCGACACGGGCAAAAAGAGCAACAAAACTCGCACCCATTGAATAACCAGTTACAACAATAAGCGGACTTATAATATTGGACAGATAATGGGAAGATAACAGGTAAATCGATATAGAGCCCAGCACGCCAAGTGCTGATACTGTAAGCCCCATTACTGATCCTCCAGAAAATGCTACCTTTAATGCCTCTCCAATATTAGTTCTCGCAGCCTGAGTGGTACGTCCGTTCGCTCTCGTTGCAATCGCCATACCTAAATACCCTGAAAGGATGGAAAGAAGTGCACCTACGACAAAGCTTAAAGCCACATAAGGAGAAATAATAATCCAGATAACTGCTGCAAAGATAATGATCCAGATAGACATAGTTTTATACTCTTCTATGAGAAAAGCGGAAGCGCCTTTTTGAATTGCATTAGAGATTTTGACCATAATCTCGCTTCCAGAGTCTTTTTTAACAACAGATATACTTAAGAAAAATGCAATTAGCAAAGATAAAATTCCAAAACAAATTACAATAGCAAAGCTTTCCATTCTAACCTCCCCTACCATTTTCTAATGGAGCCGGCGATCTGACTTGAACAGACGACCTGCTGATTACGAATCAGCTGCTCTACCAACTGAGCTACGCCGGCGCAACCGCCTATAAATAAAAAATGGAGCGGAAGACGGGATTTGAACCCGCGACAACTGCCTTGGCAAGGCAGTGCTCTACCCCTGAGCTACTCCCGCTTCAAAAGTGGCGGGATCGATGGGATTTGAACCCACGGTCTCCGGCGTGACAGGCCGGCGTGTTGAACCGCTACACCACGACCCCACTCTGGTGCAATTATATTAAAATTCTACAATTTTGCAAGCGACAATGGTGGGCGAAACAGGATTCGAACCTGTGACCCCTTCCGTGTGAGGGAAGTGCTCTACCGCTGAGCCATCCGCCCGCAAAAAAACTGTTGGTGCCCTCGAGGAGAGTCGAACTCCTGCCGCCGCCTTGAAAGGGCGATGTCCTAACCGCTAGACCACGAGGGCGATGGTGAGCCGTACAGGATTCGAACCTGTGACCCTCTGCTTAAAAGGCAGATGCTCTACCTACTGAGCTAACGGCCCACGCCTTTACTATAATACGAATATTAATCTTTCTGTCAAGAGTTTTATAAATTTTTCTGAGGAACTTTCTGTTCAAATCGAGTATATTCACTGAGAAAAATTAATTTAACAGAATCAGTAGGTCCGTTTCGCTGTTTCGCAACATATAACTCAATTTCATTTCTTAGTTCAGGATCCGGCCTATATAAAAACATAACAACGTCTGCGTCCTGCTCTATAGAACCAGACTCCCTGAGATCTGATAATACCGGCTTCCCACTGTCCCTTTTCTCAACAGCCCTACTAAGCTGAGATAGGACAACAACAGGAATACTTAATTCACGTGCAAGGTTTTTAAGCCCTCTTGTGATATTGGAAATTTCAATCACCCTGTTCTCGAAGCGCTCTTTACTGCGTATAAGTTGAAGATAATCAACAACAATAATATCAATATCTTCCTCTACTTTCATCCTACGTGCTTTCGCTCGTATGTCCGTAAGCGTAACATCAGGACTGTCATCTATAAAAATACGCGCTTCAAATAAGTTACTATAAGCCTCAGTGAGCTTGGGCCAGTCCTGCTCAGTAAGAAATCCAGTTTTTAATCTTTGCAGGTTTACTCTTGCCTGAGAACAAAGCATTCTTTCTATTAATTGTTCTTTCGACATTTCCAAGCTAAACATTGCAACAGCTTTTTTCTCTTTAATTGCAATATATTCGGATATGTTTGCGGCAAGGGAAGTTTTACCAACGCTTGGACGCGCAGCAATAATAAGAAGGTCTGATTTTTGAAAACCACCTGTTATTTTATCAAGATCACTAAAACCAGATGGTATTCCTGAAATACCGGATTTTCTTTTATATCTGGATTCCATTTCCGAAAAGCTTTGTGGCAAAAAATCTTTAATCTGCACAAAGTATGATTTCATCCTCTTTTGAGAAAGCGAAAATATTTTTCTCTCTGCCCTATCTATCAAGGTATCTATATCGCTCGTTTGGTCAAAACCTAACTCCGAGATATCTCCTCCAGCTTTAATAAGTTGGCGTAAAAGAGACTTATCTTTAACAATTTTTGCATAATAATCCGCATTGGCAGAGTTAGGAACAGAATCTGCAAGTCTGGCAAGATAAGTTATACCGCCGACAAATTCCAACTTTCCAGAGCTTTTCAATTTATCCGCAACCGAAACGATATCAATGGGTTTCTCTTCAGAAGCAAGGTCGTAAATAGCTCGGATGGTATATTTATGCTCATCCCTATAAAAATCTTCCGGATCAACAATTTCAATAACACGGTAAACTGCATCTCTATCAATCAGCAGAGAACCAATAATAGATTGTTCTGCCTCTATATTATACGGTGGAACCCTTAAGTTATCATCCTGACGAGGCATAAAGGATTTATGACTCCTTTACTACAACAATTTTTAATTTTGCATTAATTTCTTTATAAATTTTTACAGGAACTTCGTATTCTCCAAGTTTCTTAATGGGTTTGTCTAATTTAATTTGTTTTTTATTTACATCTAAATCAAAAATATGCTTAATTTTGTCTTCTATGTCTGAAGAAGTAATAGAACCAAACAATTTGTCACTTTCTCCAGAGTTTGCCTTTATCACAATCTTTTTGCTCTCCAAAAGAGTCTTTTGCTCTAATGCTCTAACTTTACGGAGTTCTTCATCACTTTTAATTTTGCTTATTACTTTATCTGCGCCTTTTTCAGAGATTTTTTTAGCAAGTCCCTTAGGGAATAAATAGTTAAAAGCGTAGCCTCTCGAAACAGAGACTACGCTACCTGAAGTACCTAAACCTTTAACATTTTTTAAAAGAATTACTTTTATTTTCATCTTTTAGAATAAGGTAAAAGAGCCATTTCGCGTGCACGTTTTACTGCAACAGAAAGTTGCCTCTGATGCTTTGCGCAAAGACCGGTTACTCTTCTCGGAAGAATTTTACCCTTTTCGCTAATGAAACGTGAGAGTTTTGCAATATCTCTGTAATCTACTTCATCTATGCCTTTGGCACAAAATATACATACTTTTTTTCTTGGTTTGTAGAAAAATGATTTTCTCCTTGGCCTTCTCGAATTGTTATCCATAATATACCTCCTCTATGTAAACGGAACGTCCGGTTCAGAACTCTCGCTTGTAGATTGTTCTGCGTTCTTTGACCTGTTTCTTGGAAGAAACTTAACATCGTTTGCTATGATTTCGGTAACCCATTTCTTGGTTCCGTCAACCTCATAGCTTCTTATGCCCAATCTCCCTTCTATTAATACAAGATCACCTTTTTTAAAGTTCTTTTCCACTTTTTCAGCAAGTCTGTTCCACGTAATAATTCGGACAAAAAAAGTCTCTTCCTGCCACTCAGGGTTATCCTTAATTTTGTACGCTCTATTTACTGCAATGTTAAATTGAGCAACTTCGGCACCATTAGGTGTATAGCGTACATCAGGATCCGCTGCAAGCCTTCCCGTTAAAAAAATCCTATTCAGATCTGTCGCCATTATTAGATACCTCTTTCCCTACGGTTTCGGCTTTCCTGACTTCTTCTTTCTTAGCTTCTTCTTTCTTTTTCTCAGCTACAGGTACACTATTTTTCCGGAGAATCATAGAGCGTAGAAAACCCTCATTAATTTGCATAAAATAACGGAGATCACTCAGATTTTCAGACGGAAGTTTTATGTACTCAAGGACATAATAACCAGAAGTGTTCTTGTTAATAGGATATGCAAGTGTCCGTGTTCCCCACCTGTTTTCAGTAATAATTTCCCCATTTTTCTGCAAAATAAAATCATTGAGCTTTTTAATAAGCTCTTCTCTTTCTGCTTCTTGCAATGTAGAAGAAGCAATGTAAAGCATCTCGTAATAATTCATTTATACCTCCTTACGGTCTATTTGCCTCGCAGTTTTCCTGCGAAGAAAGAGTGTCAATCTTTCTTATGAAGTATACAGATTTATCACCTCTAATCAAGAGTTTGATTCTTCATTCTTTTTATTTATGGAAGTTTTGTTTTTGACGCCATTATAAGCATTGTCTTTTGAAGGGTTTTCATTAACTATTAGCGAATCTTTCTTGGGGCTACTCTCATCAGGTGTTTTAAGATTATCTTTTGGTTTTAAGGTGTTGTTTTTAGAAATCTCCTTTTGAGCATTTCTCATAGGTTTTTCGTCCGATGTAATAACAGTTGACATTTTAAATGATGCTCTTCTCAGAGCAATGCCATTAAGTAAAAGTGCGCTACTGTGTGCTAAAATAGAAGTGCCTATCCCAAACAGAACGGCATAAATTAACACAACCAAAGCAAAACTTCTCTCCGCATTTAAAAGAAAATAAATATTAAAGCTATTAATTATAAGCCTATTCATTAGAAAATATATCAGCACAGAAAAAGAACCGATTAAAAAACCTGAAACCTCATTAAAGGAAAAGAAAGATGCAATTGCGGAAATTGCAATTAAAAAGTATAAATAACTATAGAAAAATGTGGGGATAAAGCTATAAAAATTTCTTTGCTCAAATAAAACAATAGCCATACTTATAAGTATGGAAGCTAAGAAAAATATGATTGGAAAAGCTATATCTCTTTTAGCCTTTAACCCCGGTGTCCTGTTCTGTAACCTCATACCTCTACCAAGGAAAAGGACAATTGCAGAGAATATCCCTATAAAAACAATTATGCTCATCCGCACATAAAACTCATATCCAAAAGGTATTTTTACATATAACATAAACGCCATAAATGAAAATGCATAGACAAATAAAGATAAAATTGCAGTAAAAATATTTTGGGAAAAAAGAATTAATAAAAGTACTATAAAAATAGAAAGGAGCATAGGAAGGAGTTTAAAGTTAATTATATTAAAAGTATTCAAATTGAAGGAGGGGGAAACCCCCTCCATAAAGCTCACCGTTACACCAAAAATTATACTAAGACTAACTATGGGTATAACTCTTTTCATCGTTTCAATTTAAGCGTACTGTTAAGAAAAACTTTATAAGCAAGATATGAGGAGTACAGATCTGCTTTAGAGGCAATTTCATGAGGAGCATGCATAGAAAGCAATGCAGGTCCTGCATCTATTGTTTCCACGCCTCTTTTTGCAAGGAATTTCGCAATCGTTCCGCCGCCTCCAACATCTACCTTACCAAGCTCTCCGATTTGCCAAGGAACATCTTTTTCATTAAATAGAGACCTTACAGCAAATACTAATTCTGCCGAGGCATCACTTGAACTGTACTTCCCACCTGATCCTGTAAATTTGGTTACTACAATTCCATGGCCAAATTTAGCAGCATTTTGTTCTTCAAATACATCAGGATACAAAGGGTCAATCGCAGCATTTACATCTGCTGACAGTGCAAAAGATTTATGAAGGACTTCACGAGCAGAAACATTATTAATTCCTTTTGCTTTAAGATAGCTTTCAATCACATACTCAAGAAAATCGCTTTGGGATCCGCTGATACCATCACTGCCTATTTCTTCTTTATCCATCAGCATCATAAGCATTGGCTTCTCAGAAACATCAGAATCAATCAATGCCCTAAATGCAGTATAGGCACATATTTTATCATCATGCCCATAGGCAGTAAGTGCGGCTCTGTCAAAGCCTACATCCCTTGCACCTCCGGCTGGCACAAGAGTAAGCTCTGAAGAAATAAAATCCTCTTCTGTAATTCCAAATTGATCGTATAAAACTTTAAGAATAGCCTTCTTAACACTGCTTTTTTCTTCCTCTTCAAGCGGAATACTGCCAACAACAGGGTCCAGCGCTTCTCCCTCAATAACTTCTTTTGCAGGCTTAGCCATCTGTTTACGGCCAAGGTGCGGAAGTAAATCTGAGATCACAAAAACAGGCTCATCTGGCGTCTCACCCATAGAAAACTCGAGCTTCTCGCCATTTTTAAGAATTAAAACACCATGTAATGCTAAGGGCAGAGTGGCCCATTGGTATTTCTTTATACCTCCATAGTAATGCGTTCGTAAAAGCGCTATATCAAATTTTTCATACAAAGGGTTTTGTTTTATGTCAATGCGTGGCGAATCTATATGGGCTACAACAATATTGATTCCTTTTTCAATTCCCTCTGTACCGTTTTTGAATATGAATATACTCTTTCCGTCGTTTACTGCAAAAAAATCTTTACCATCATAGCCTTCATCGAACAGATTTTTATAACCTATTTTCTCTGACTCATTCCAAATAAATGAAACAACTTCTCGCTCAGTCTTATAGGCACCAATAAATTGCTTATAACCCTCAGCAAAATCCATTACCTCTCGTCTGTCCAATTTAGACCATGCGTTTTTATTTTTATACTCAAAATTCTCCATAATTCACCTCCAAAAACATTATAAAAACATTTGCATAAAAATCAATTATATATACAATTAAAAAAAGGAGATTGGTATGCCAATAAAGGGAAATTTAAAAGACTTTAAGTTGGAAGAAATATTGCAGATGATTACTTCAGGCAAGAAAAGTGGAAAGTTAGAAATAAATTCCCACCGAAGAAGGTATAGAATCTACTTTAAAAATGGTGAAATCCTCCATGCTGGTGCTCCCTTTTCAAACGGAGAAGATGCAATAAAAGATGTATTTCTTGAAACCTATGGGGCATTTGAATTTATTCAGAATATAATCCTCCCTCCCAAAACAATTAAAAAAAATAATACTGAGATTATATTTCAAGGCCTGTCAGTAAGAGAAGAATGCTCAGAAATCAAAGATATATTTACTGGAGAAGTAAAGCTAATAACAACAAATAGCCCTTCAGGGAAAGTATCCATATCCGAAAAAGAATGGAAAATACTTAAAAGCTTAGCAGAACAAAAAAACATAAACGAAATTTTGGAAAAAGAAGAATTGTCGTATTATAAAGCATGCAAAATATTAAAAAATTTAGTTAATAAAGGGTTACTTAAAACGGTGAAAACGGAGGTGGAATAATAATGGAAGATGAAAGGCTTTCAAAAACACAAGTAGTATTAAATGCCGGGGAATCCAAACTAATAGACGAAATGTTCGGTGAATACTTAGCCGATTCAGAAGCAAAAGATATTATCCTGCTTAACAAAAGCGGGGAGCTTATTGCAAAAAGCGGAGATATTACATCCGATGCCGCAGTAATGGTTTCAGCACTTGCCGCAGGAGTTTTTTCCGCAACTAACGAGCTCGCAAGAATTCTTGGAGAAAAAGAGTTTACTATTACCTTCCACCAAGGACAAGAAACAAACATACATATTTCTTTAATAACGCATGACACACTTCTTTCAATAATATTTGACAATCGTGCACCTATAGGTGCAATTCGCTTCTGGGCAAAAAAAGTGGGAAACAGCGTTAAAGAGATTGTCAAAAAAGCAGAAAAAAGAAGTTCTGAACATCAAGCACCAAAAAACATTGGGAAAAATATAGATAACGAAATAGATGATCTATTTTAAAATCCGGAAGGAGAATAGATGAGCACATTCAACTTCGCACGAAAGGAAATTTCGTTCAAAATAGTATATTATGGTCCTGCACTGAGCGGTAAAACTACAAGTTTAAGGAATATATATAAAACACTTCCGGGTAAAGTGAAAGGTCAATTTACAAGTATCGCAACAGAAACCGAGAGAACTTTATTTTTTGATTTTCTACCACTTGAATTGGGAAGCATTAAAGGTTTCAAAATAAGACTTAGTCTCTACACGGTACCGGGACAATTTATATACAAACTTACAAGAAAATCTGTTCTGCGCTCTACAGACGGAATTATATTTGTCGCAGATTCTCAAAGAAGAAAAAAAGAAGAAAACATTTATAGCTATAACGATATGATTGAAAACCTTATAGACTATGGAGAGTCTCTGGAAAGTATTCCACTTATATTTCAATACAATAAGAGAGATATGGAAAACATTATGCCTGTAGAAGAATTACAAGAAGACCTGAATCCAGAAAACAAATATCAATATTTCGAAACAATTGCAATAGATGGGGTAGGCGTGTTAAACGCATTAAAGCTAATCACAAAACTTGTAATATCCAAAATATAAAATGAGCTGGCCAAAATTTATAGGAATTGCGGGTGGCACCGGTTCAGGAAAAACAACAGTAGCAAAACTTATTCAAAAACATTTTGGAAGAGAGAAATGTTGTATTATTTCAATGGACTCTTATTATAAAAATTTTCCAAATCTTTCCATTGAAGAAAGAAAGAAAATAAACTATGACCACCCATCTGCATTTGATATAGATCTCTTTACAAAACATCTTAGGGAGCTCAAAAACGGAAAGTGTGTCGAAATACCTGAGTATTCCTTTTCCCAATATAAAAGAACAGGAAAATTCAATAAAGTATGCCCTACACCTGTGGTAATTATAGAGGGGATTCTGCTTTTTTATTACAAAAACTTTAGAAATTTATTTGATATCAAAATTTTTATAGATGCAGATTCAGACGTAAGAATAATAAGAAGAATCAGAAGGGATGTTCTGAAAAGGGGCAGGGATTTAAAATCCGTTACACAACAATATCTAAAAACTGTTCGCCCTATGCATATTCAATTTGTGGAACCAACAAAACAATTTGCCGATATTATCATTCCGCGGGGTGGAAAAAACGAAATTGCAATGGATATTCTTATTGCAAAGGTAAAATCACTTCTTAGAGAATATAAAAAAAATTAAAAATACTGCACCCATCCATTTTCAAATCCATAACTTCTCAACAAAAAAGCTGCTTTCAAAAATTCTTCTTTAGTAACCTTTCGATTAATTTTAGAAAAATATTTTGCCTTGTAAACCGGAATATATTGGCTCATTAGACTAAAATAAACTTCATTTCCAACAGAATCTTTTACAAGTTTCAAGACAGATTCGAACTCATCAATGCCATTTGGAAACAAAAGGTGCCTTACTATTACCCCCTTTTTTGCAAGTCCATTCTTTCCAATTTTAAGATTTCCAACTTGGCGAAACATTTCCCTCAAAGCAGATTTTGCAATTTCCGTATAGTAAGAAGCCACAGAGTAGCTTACCCCCCAATCATCCGTTCCATATCTAAAATCAGTTAAGTATACATCAATAAACCCTTCAATAAGTCTTAAAACTTCTACGGATTCATAACCACTTGTATTATAAACAATAGGAACTACAAGGCCATTATTTTTTGCAACAATTAATGCAGAAATCGCTTGTGGAAGAAAATGCGTTGCGGTTATAAGATTAATATTAGCAGCTCCTTTGCGTTGTAATTCAAGCATAATATCGGAAAGCTCCAAAACACTTACAAATCTTCCTGCACCATTCTGGCTAAAATTATAATTCTGACAATATACACATTTCAAATTGCAAAAACTAAAAAAGATAGCTCCAGAACCAATTTTACCGACAAGCGGCGGCTCTTCTCCTCTATAAATTGCCACAGACGAAATTTTTACTTTTACCCCCGCGTTGCACATTCCTTTTTCTCCGGATAGCCTTCTTACGCCACAGTTTTGCGGGCATAAGTAGCAAGGGGATAAAAGTTCATAGAGTCGAGCAATTTTCTCCGTCTCATTCATAATTTACTTTTCATATTCTCTATTTCACTTGTGCTGTCCTCTGCAAATTTCTTCTTCCTAATCGATTTATGAAGTTTAAAGTATTTTTCAGGGACGATTCCAAAATTCGCCCGAATCGGTTGAGGGGTATCCAATATGTTAGTCGTAATAAATCTTATCAAGCTCCCTATCATTGTGTTGTCGGGCATAAAAATAAGGGGTTCTTCTCTTAAAAGCTTTACTGCGTTAACACCAGCAAATAAACCAGTAGCAATTGCTTCTACGTAGCCCTCTACTCCACTGATTTGGCCTGCAAAAAAGATATTCGGCTTTGTCTTAAGCTGCAAAAAACTATTCAATAAAACGTTAGATTTTATATAAGCATTCTTGTGTATAGAACCAAATCTAACAAACTCTGCTTTTTCAAGGCCAGGAATAAATCTGAACACTCGCTTCTGCTCACTATACTTTAAGGCTGTTTGAAACCCTACAAGCTCAAATAAAGTACCTTCAACATTTTCCTTTCTAAGCTGAACAACAGCGTAATATTTATTGCCAAAACCTTTTGGCCTTAATGGACCAAAGCGCAAAGCATCCTCACCTCTTATTGCAATCTCCTCAACCGGAAGGCATGCTTCAAAAAATTTCTTATCAAAATCGTGCGGCAAATGCCTTTCCGCATTAATTAACTCTCGGTAAAACCTAATATATTCCTTATCGTCCATAGGAGCATTAAGATAATCAGGCGATTGTTCATAACGCCCACCAAAGAAAAGTTTTTCGGGATTTAGTGACTCAAAGGTCACAACCGGGGAAAGAGCATCATAAAAATATAGATCGTTTATACCAAGATTATCCTTTAAATAACCAAGAAAAGTATTAGAGGTCAAAGGCCCTGTTGCAACAATAGTAATCCCATCCAGTATTTCTGTTACTTCTCTTCTTATTACCTCTATGTATGAATTAGATTCAATAAGCTTGGTAACTCTATGAGCAAAACACTCTCTATCCACTGCGAGTGCTTTCCCTGCAGGAACTTTACATTCGTTAGCTATTTTTAAGAGAGTAGAGCCAAGAGAGAGCGCCTCTTGTTTCAACAATCCTCTTCCGTTCTCCGGATTTATTGAACCAAAGGAGTTGCTGCACACGACTTCAGCAAAAAGTTCACTTCGATGCGCTTCAGTCATCTTTATTGGACGCATTTCAAACAAGCGCACTGGTATTTTTTTACTTGCAATGTAAAGAGCTGCTTCACTTCCCGCGAGCCCCCCGCCAATTATGTTCACGCTCATCAAACTTTTATATACCTTCCTCCATTCCTTTTAATAAGGCCCTTTACTTCCATATAAGTAAGAACAGCAATAAGTTTTGATACTGAAATGCCATTTTTTAAGGAAACATTATCAATTGTTTCGGCACTATTTTCCATAATGGATAGTATCAGCTTTTCCTCAGGAGTTACATTTTTTACAGGCTTTTTTACATTTTCTAATTGTGGATTATCCGTTTTTAGTTCTTTTACATAGGTCAATATATCATCAGTACATGTTGCCGGAATAGCACCATCCTTAATTAGTGCATTTGTTCCTTCACTCATTCTGCTCGTGATATTGCCAGGGACAGCAAACACGTCCTTTCCTTGCTCTGCAGCAAGGCGTGCTGTAATAAGCGAGCCACTCTTCTTTGCAGCTTCCACTACGATAGTTGCAAGAGAAAGTCCGCTTATTATACGGTTTCTGAAGGGAAAATTATATTTTTCAGGTTTTGTCCCCAAAGGAAACTCCGAAATTAAACTACCCGAAGAAATTACCCGGTCTGCAAGCTGCTTATTTGAAGCAGGATACACCCTATCAAGACCGCTTCCTATAACAGCAATTGTTTTTCCTTTACCGTCGATGCTGCCCAAGTGAGCTGAGCTATCTATACCAACGGCAAGCCCGCTTATAACAGTTATTCCATAAGAAGCAAAATCCTTAGCAAATTTATAAGCCGCATTTCTGCCATACTGCGAACACTTACGGGAACCAACAATGCTCACCGAAATGTTAGAAATGTTTAACGAGTCCCCCTTGGCGTAAAGGACAATTGGTGAGTCTGGAATGTGCTTTAGACTTTCAGGGTATTCATCGGAATTAAAAGTAATAATTCTTATGCCCATACCGCGGGCTTTCTCAAGTTCATTATACGCTAACTCTATCTCACTGTTATCTAATTTTAAAGAATATAATTCCTCTTTCAAAAGAGATTTGTACATATCTCTGAATTTTTTTCTTTTATTTCCAAATCTCATCATATTTAAAGCAACAAACTCAAAATTTTTCATAAGAAAATAATACCTTATTTTAATAATTTTACAAATATGCTATAATAAATTAGCCTCCAGGGCAGGGTGAACCTAAGGAGCAATCCTGGGTAATTCCTGACCGGCGGTAAAGAGCATTTGCTCTAAGCCCGCGAGCCTTAAAATTAAGGCTGATTCGGTTAAATTCCGAAGCCGACAGTAAAGTCTGGATGAGAGGAGGTGAAGATTGACCCTGGACAATCATATTAAATGAATAAAAAGAAGTTGAGAACAATCCTTTTTGCAGGTATTCTCGCAGCTTTAAGCTTTGTATTGATGCGTTTCACAGAGTTTCCTTTGATTCCTGCCGCAAGTTTCTTAAAAACTGACCTTGGCGACATTCCCTTGCTCCTTGGTGCAATATACCTTGGGCCAGTATTTGGAATTGCCATTGCTTTTACCAAGGACCTTTTATATATGCTGAGCGGCGGAGGAGGAGGAGGATTGCTGGGTGCATTTATTAACTTTATAGCACTTGGGACATTTGCAGGAGTTCTTGGATTTGCTACCAAAAAGAGCAAAAAGACAATTTTTGTAATTCTCGGCCTTATTATGGGTGCCTTTCTTATGGCACTTATTATGATTCCAGTGAATATGTGGGCAGTACCTACATTTTGGATGCCAGGAATCACTCATAAAGCTCTTATGAAATACTTGCTTAAAGTTAATCTGCCTTTCAATCTAATAAAAGGAGTAATAGATATAATTATAACTTATATTGTATTTATTGCTTTGAAAAAAAGAAAAAAGGGATTGTAAAGAAAAAAGGGGCACTACTTATTATGTGCCCCTTTTAAAACTGCTCTTAAAAATATTATTCTGCTGTTCCAAGTGCTTCTTTTGCTTTGTTTATAAGGTCCACAAAAGACTCAACATCATTTACAGCAAGGTCTGCAAGCATTTTTCTGTCAATTTCAATATTTGCCTTTTTAAGGCCACCAATAAACTTACTGTATGTTAATCCGTATTGTCTTGAGAGTGCATTTATTCTCACAATCCATAAATTACGGAATTCTCTTTTTCTTTCTCGCCTATGAATATACGAATTTTTCAGCGCATGAATTACTGCCTCATTTGCTACTTTGAATCTTTTAGACGCGGCACCTCTATAACCTTTAGCTAACTTCAGAATTTTCTTATGCTTTTTTCTGTTTACAACACCCGCTTTTACTCTCATCTACATTCACTCTCCTTTCACTTCAAATAAGGAAGCAAGGCCTTGATATTTTTAGAATCTTCTTCTTGAACAATTCTTTTTTTAAGTTGCCTTTTCTTTCTTTTCATTCCTTTTTTTTCAAGATGGTGGCTATGTCCGGCTCCATAAGCGACAATTTTACCGCTTCCGGTTACTTTAAACCTCTTTGCTGCTGATTTCATTGTTCTCATCTTTTTTGCCATCTTTATCTCTCCTTTCCTTTAATCTTTTTAAAGTTTCCTTAGTTGGCTCAAAATAAAAAATCAGATTTCTTCCAGAAAGTTTAGGTTCAGATACCAATGACCCAACGTCTGAAAGAGCACCTACAATTCTCTTTGCTAACTCAAACCCTTTTTCTGTATGAGCCATCTCTCTGCCTCTGAACCAGATTTCTACTTTAACTCTATTCCCAGATTCTAAAAACTTGCGAACTTTTTTATTCTTTGTATCCAGATCATTTTTATCTATCTTCAACCTGTATCGCATCTGTTTCATTTCAACTTTCATCTGCTTTTTCTTAGCCATTTTTTCTTTCTTTGTTCTTTCGTAAATAAATTTACCAAGATCGACAAGCTTACACACAGGGGGATTAGCCTTTGGTGTAATTGCAACCAGATCATAACCTCTATCCATCGCTAAATTTAAGGCATCTCGGGAGGTCATTACTCCCATCTGATTTCCTTCTTCATCAATTACACGTACTTCTCTCCATCTAATCCTTTCGTTTGCAATTACGTCTTTTTCTTTAATATTTCCACCTCCATAAATTAATATAGGTGGCGCGAGGCCACCTTTAAGATTAAAATAATTCTCTAAAATAAACCTTTTCGCAGACCTCAATGCCGCTTAAGGTAGGTTAAATACCCTTTTCTCATTTTTTCCATTTTATTATACTAATTTTGCAAATTTAATCAATAGTTCGATTTTTAATTTTGCCCAGAATTTCAGTAAGGAAATCTTCAAGTTTCACTGCACCAAGATTACCTTTCTTTCTCTGCCTTATAGATACAGTTCCATTCTCAGCTTCTCTATTACCTAATACTAATGTGTATGGAATCTTTTCCTTTTCGGAGTCTCTTACTTTAGAATTCATTTTTTCGCTTCTGCTGTCAAGTTCCACTCTTATGCCATGTTCAAAAAGCAGGTTATACACTTTTTTCGCATAATCCAAATGTGCATCTGCAATAGGAATAATCTTTACCTGAACAGGTGCAAGCCAAACAGGGAAAGCACCAGCATACTGTTCAATCAATGTGCCAAAAAATCTTTCCATAGAACCAAGCACAACTCTGTGCAGCATTATTGGGCGGTGGGCTTTACCGTCTTGCCCGATGTAAGTTACATCAAATCTCTCGGGAAGATTAAAATCGACCTGCACTGTTGGGCCTTGCCATTCCCGTCCTAATGCGTCCACAAGTTTTACATCAATTTTGGGGCCGTAAAAAACGCCTTCTCCTGGGTCAATTTTATAGGGTAGACCAAGCTTTTCCACAGCAATGCGTAAAGAGTTTGTTGCAAGTTCCCAATTTTCCAAACTACCGACGTATTTCTCAGGCCTTGTGGAAAGGTATATATTGTATTTATCAAAACCAAACGTTTCAATCATATGCTTTGTAAAATCTAATACCCCTATGATTTCATCTTCTAACTGCTCCGGAGTTACGAAAAGATGTGCGTCGTCTTGCGTAAATCCTCTTACACGCAAAAGCCCGTGTAGAACTCCTGATTTTTCATACCGGTAAACTGTGCCGAGTTCCGCATATCTTACGGGTAAGTCTCTATAGCTACGTGTCTTTGACTTATAAACCATAATATGGAACGGGCAATTCATCGGTTTCAGCATATATTGGCCCTTGTCCACTTCCATCGGAGAAAACATATTTTCTTTGTAAAAATCCCAATGCCCGGAGATTTTCCACAAATCCACACGTGCAATATGCGGAGTATAGAGAAATTGATAGCCTCTCTTTATGTGCTCATCTTTCCAAAAATCTTCAATTACTTTTCTTACCATAGCACCTTTAGGATGCCAAAGTATAAGCCCAGGTCCTATGTTCTCATTTATGCTAAATAAGTCAAGTTCTTTACCAAGTTTTCTATGGTCACGTTTCTTTGCTTCTTCCAAAAAATTCAAATATTTTTTAAGTTCTTCCTTTGTAGCAAATGCAGCACCATATATCCTTTGCAGCATTTTATTTTTTTCATCACCACGCCAATAGGCACCTGCAACAGAAAGAAGTTTAAAATTCCTAAGATATCCTGTGGAAGGGACATGTGGTCCCCCGCAAAGGTCAGTAAAATCCCCTTGCGTAAACATACTCACAGTGTCATCGGGAATTTCGCTAAGTATTTCTAATTTATATATTTCACCTTTCTCTTTAAAATAATTTACAGCCTCCTCTTTGGAAACTAATTTTTTAGAAAAAGGATAATTTACCTTTACAATTTCTTTCATCTCTTTCTCAATTTTTTCTAAATCTTCGGGAACGAAAGAATGCTCTAAATCAAAATCATAGTAAAAACCATTTTCTATAGCTGGCCCAATTGCAAATTTAACATCCGGAAATAGATGTTTCACTGCTTGTGCCATAATATGTGAAGTGCTGTGCCTTAAAATTTCTTCTCCTTCAGGAGAACTGGATTTTATAGGAGATATAACACGACTATCGTTAACCTTATCTGACAAGTTTAACAATTTGCCATTACATCCTCCTGCGATGATTTCTCTGCTTAACACCCCAAATTCTTCAAATATCTCTTTTACGGAAGTACCTTCTTTGAAAAGATTTTCCTTATCGTTTACAGTAATCTTAATATTCTCTGGCATTTTTCCTCCCTATAAATAGCCTTATGGTGGGCGATAGTGGAATCGGACCACTGACCTCTTCGGTGTCAACGAAGCGTTCTACCTCTGAACTAACCGCCCACGCTTTACTATTTATACAGAATATTTGATTCTTGTCAAGTATTTCAGGTAAATTTTAAAATAAAAACCCTCCGCGCAAAGCGGAGGGTAATTACAACAATTAATTTTGTTAAAGTAGATTAATGCTCGCCAATATTTGCACGAAGTTTTGCAGCAAGTTCCTTGAGCCCATCTTCAGGGGAGATTTTTCCCAAATAAATTTTTTGGAGCTCTGCTGAAATATCTCTTCTCGAAGGATTCCAGGAAGATATAGGAGGCTCAACAAGACAGTTAGGAAGCTGATCGTAACCTGCTCTGAGATCGGGATGTTCACTCAGGAAATTCTGAAGGATCGGAAGTTTAAGTGCAGATTTTCTTACAGGAAGATATCCGGATCCAACTGCCCAACGCGCAGTTTGCATCGGGGAAGTAAACCATTTTACGAATTTCCATGCACCGTTCTGCTGCACTTCTGTAGAATTTGTGCCAAATATTACAACATTCGTCCCATACATTACAGAATGCTGACCTGCGGGGCCTGCTGGTATCGGAGCTTGCGCAAACTTAAATTTTCCGCTTACAGATTTGTTAATATAATACAAACTCGCAACACTTGCAAATACAAATGCACATTTTTGATTACCAAAATCCGTCTGGTAACTATATCTTGTAGTAATATGCATTTCTCCGCTCTTTACAAGATCGTTGAATTTCTGAAGAGCTATAAGAGCACCTGGTTCTTTTGTGTTAGGTGTTTTATCTACTACGACCTTTCTATAATCTTTGGAAAGAACTTCTCCACCATATTCGTAAACTCTCGCATACCAGAGGTCAATAGAAGGGGTATAAGACGCTCCCCATTGGCTACCATCAGCTTTGGTAAGAATCTTACAGTCTTTATCAAATTCATTCCATGTTTTTGGAGGGGCAGAGATCCCACTCTTCTTAAGCATATCAGCATTGTAGTACATTACAATATTACTCTTGTTAAAAGGAAGCATCCAGAATTTTCCATCAGGGAGATAGCCATCATTCCACATATTCTTGAAAAAATCTTCTTTTTGGCTCTTTAATAATCCTTCAGCCCCATTTACAAATTTCTCCATAGGTATAAGATATCCACCCGTTATATACTGAGCTACCCAATTCTCGTATGCCTGCGTAAGTACTGGTGGGTTGCCAGCCGCAATTGCCGCAATGGTTTTTTGCTGAAGCGGATTGTAACTTGAGAAAGACGTGCCATTAATCTCAATTCTTGGATGTGTTGCGTTAAACTCCTTAATTAAAGCATTAAGGGTTTTTCCTTGTTGATAATTCATTGCATTCCAGAAAGATACGGCTACTGGTTTCCATTCAGGAGAATACTTAATTGTAACAGACCTTTCCGTCCCATTCCAACCTACTTCCATTCCGAGAGTTTCTGCAACAAATCTTACAGGAACAACGGTTCTTGAAGTTTTTACAATAATCGTTGGCGCAGCATCAAGACAAACATCATACCCATTGGCTTGCGCTTTTACATCATCAATTTTGAGGACTGCCACATTTGACCCAAGAGTAATAGTAACGGTCCTATCCTGTGCGTTCCACTGAACATTTGCTCCCATAGCCTCAGTTACAAATCTAATAGGAACCATTGTTCTGTTGTTCATAATTACAGGTGGCTGATCTAAACCTTTCTCCGCACCGTTTACATAAGCTGTCGGCTTACCAATATAAATTTTTACAGTTGTTACATTTTCAGCAGCAGTTCTAGAAAACGGCACAACAACGGTTGCAGCAAGAAGAACCACAAGAATTAAAGCTAAATACTTTTTCATACTTCACACCTCCTTGTCTTATTTTTAAATTTACTACTAACCTTTCAGTGCACCTCTTGAGAGGCCTTCAATAAACTGCTTTTGGAATATTAAGAATAAAATTAGCACAGGCATCATTGCCATTGTTGAACTGGCAGTTAAAAGCCCCCATTGGTCACCTTCCTCGCCTAAATATGAATTCAAAGCTACTTCAAGAGGCCATATATGAGGATTGTTCGTGACAATTAAAGGCCAGAGAAATGCATTCCAGCTGCCAAGAAATACAAAAAGTGAAAGAGTAAGGACCATCGGGCCAGCCATTGGCACCGCAATCGAAATAAAATATCGACCTATTGAGCATCCATCAACCTGAGCAGCTTCCCAAAGCTCATTTGGCAGTGTCTTAAAAAACTGCCTCATAAGAAAGATGCCAAATACGCTTACTCCCCAAGGGACAATCATCGCCTGGTACGTATTCAGCCAATTCAAATTTTTTAGTATCACATAATTCGGAATAAGAAGCATTTCTCCAGGGATCATCATCAAACCGAGAAGGAATAAGAATATTTTGTTTCTTAATGGAAACTTTATCTTCGCAAAAGCAAAGCCTGCAAGCGTAGAATTGAATACGGAGAGAATTGTAGTTGTAGTAGCTATAAATAGAGTATTTCCTATATATCGCCACCATGAAACTCCAAATGGAGGGTTGGTCCACATATCTACGTAATTTTTGAGATAAAAATCAGGAATAAGCTTCGGCGGAAAGCTAAAAAGAGTTGCCGGTTTATCAAGTGAAGAAACAACCATCCAGTAAAAGGGGAAAGCCATTATAATAACTGCGACGCCTAATATAAAATAGGTAAAAAATACAGACCAACGAAATTTATCATGATTTTTCATCTTTCGCCACCTCCCCGCCTTGCTCTCCAGCATAGAACACCTTTTTGCCCGTGAAATGCATATTAATAAGGGTAAGTGCAAAAATGAAAATAAACAGCATTACAGCAACAGCACTTGCATAGCCTGCACGCCAATCCTGAAAAGCTTTCACGTATAAATAATAACCCATCGTAGTAGTACTATCGTAAGGACCTCCGCTTGTCATAACAAAAACCGGTGTAAACATTTTGAAGGCCCCAATCATAGATATTATTAATATAAAAAATGTAGTTGGGGAAAGAAGCGGCCATACAACATGCCGAAATACCCCGTTTGCATTAGCTCCATCAATTTCTGCAGCTTCTTTTAGTTCAGGAGAAACACCCGACAGCCCCGCCATAAATATAATTGTGTCAAATCCAATTTCATGCCAAGAAACATAAATGACAATTGCTACAAGCGCAGGAGGAAAGCTTAAGAGCCACTTTACCATTGGAAGGTGAAGCATCTTAAAAATCGCATTTATAATTCCATAATCAGATTCATTAAACATCCACATCCATACTATTGATGTAGCAACAAGTGGCGTAACATAGGATATAAAAATACCGAGCCTAAAAAAACTTCTAAAACGGATAGGCTTCATAAGGAGAACTGCTAAAATAAGAGAAACTGTGATTTGCAACGGCACACTCATAGCCACATATTCGATAGTAACAATCACCGAATGCCAGAAGGCCGGCGCATAAGGAGAATGGAATAAAAGATTCAAGTAATTTTGAATACCTATAAACTGTTTTGGACCAATCATATTCCACTTCAATGTACTGATATAAAATACAAAGATAGAAGGGAATATCGCAAAAATAAGAAGTACCAACGAAGCCGGGGATATAAACAAATATCCGGTTAATGCTTCCTTTATACGCTTAATTTTTTTTCTTCTAATAGAAATAGCCTCATTCATATTTCTTCTCCTTTATAAATTACAAAAGTATTATATCCCATTAACAACATCTTCTGTCAAATTATTAAAAACGATCAAAGCCTTCATCTATTAGCTATCCCATTAATTTATAGGGTGATATTGCTTTATTATACTTCATAAGCAAATTAGGTTCAAGTCCATTTTCTATTAAAGATTTATACATAGCATTTACAAAAAATTTCTCAGTATCAAAATGTTCCACATCCAAAATATTCACCCCAATTTCCTTGGCGCGAATAGCAGTATGATAGCCAATATCTCCGGTGATAAACAAATCTACATTGGCATTTCTTACAGAATCGAGAATTGAACTGCCAGCACCAGTACATAGCGCAATTTTTTGTACTCTTGTAGTCTCATCACCTATAAAACGAACGTAACGGGCTTGTAACTTTTGCCTAACAAACGAAGCAAAATCATTTAAAGAAAATTCCTTATCCATAATACCGACCAGACCTATTCCATTTTTCGTATTAATTGTTTTTAATTCATAAACATCATAAGCAGGATATTCATACGGGTGAACACTCTTCATAGCACGAAGAATTTTATCTAAAAATCTCTCTGGCACAACCGTTTCTATTTTTACTTCTTCAACAGAGGAACGCTTTCCTCTTCTACCAATAAAAGGGTGTGCCCCCTTTAACGGCCTAAATGTTCCTATTCCGGGTATATTAAAAGAAGAATCGCTATAATTACCAATTTTACCTGCACCTGCATTAAATAGAGCTTCTCTTATTTTATCCGCATACTCAGCAGGTACATAAACGGCAAATTTGTAGAACTTTTCGGCAGACAGTTGAATGGGTCTTTCCTTCTTAATTTCCAGCAAGTTACCTACATAGTCATTCAGCCCACCCTCGGCAATGTCAAAATTTGTATGTGCAGCAACAAGATTTATTTTAGATGTAATTGCATCAAAAAGCACTGGCATATTTTGTTTAACTATTCTCTTAGTGGAAAAAAACAAAATCGGATGATGTGCAAGAATCACATTTGCATTGTTTTCTTTTGCGGCTTCAACACAACTCTTCGTTACCTCGAGCGATAGAAGGACCTTAGTAACATCCGTATTTAAATCCCCAAATTGCAAACCGCTGTTATCGTAACTTTCTTGTAAAAAGAAAGGTGAAATATCGTTGACTTTACTTATCAGTTCCTTTAGCTTCACTTCGTAAATTCTCCTTTCCTATTCTTCCTACTACACGCCAAGGTAAAATCCAGGCAAAAAAACCTATACCGATAGATATGACAGATTTTATTATTCTTTCCATATTTGGATATATGTTCACTTTTGGAATAGGTGGCATTTCACCAGGGACACTTGGCTTTGACATAGGGATCTTTGAATAATTTACATGAAATATTGCAGAACCAAGAGAAATAAAGGAGAAAGACATAACCATCAAACCTACGAATGCAACTGCATAAAAAAAGAAGTTGCCCCAGAAATTCTCATCTAACTGATAAGCTTTACCTTTTAATGTCCCGAGCCTTCCTTCCCGCTTAATAATGGCCCAGTGAAAGATAAAAATAAACAAGCCAACTGCAACTGCAAAAGCACCGCTCGCAAGTGAAGAAACTCTATACAAAGAATCAGATCTATAAATAATATCTACAACAGAATAGGTAGCTGATATCAAGCCGAAAATAACCATAATTATCCCAATGAGGCTTACAATAAACAGATAGATACTTCTTAAAATCTCTGTCTTGTTAATTTCCATCACTATCCCCCTATTTATTCGTATTGTACATCTAAAAATAATTCATTTGATAATAGATATGTCACATAGTAATAAAATCCAATAAATAAATGGCGCGCCCAGCAGGAGTCGAACCTGTAACCTACGGTTCCGTAGACCGTCACTCTATCCAATTGAGCTATGGGCGCCTAATGTAATTATAGTATAAATCATATTTTTCTCAAGCATTTGTATTATGCCAATTAGACAGGATGGCAAGCAAAGATTCTTCTCTGTCGACAAACAAAGGAAATGAAACAAAAACATCTTCAAATTTGTCCCTGAAAGATGGAGTTTTAAACCTACCGTCAAAGTAAAATATAAGGGCCCTTGCATTGTTTTTCAAAATCTCCAAAGAAATATTTTTCAAAATAAACGTTGAATATACATTAAAAGTTTCTTTATTATAGGAAACACTCGATATATTAGGTAAACGGATAAAATAAGCTTCATCTGCGTGAACTGTGGAAACGGGTGTATCATACAAGTATAGTTCAATTTCACCGGTCTCACCTTTTAGATCTATACCTTTTGCTTTTACCTTTTCACCGTTTCTCCTAAGTAGAAA
>WFSP01000011.1 GCA_015485995.1 Caldisericales bacterium
AAAAGGGAAATTGATAAGTTACAGGAAAAGCTGTACCATCTCTATGAAAGAAAACTAAAGGAGAGGAAACAGAATGATAAACTAAAATCTCTATCTTCAAATATTCCAAATAATACTCCTATGAAAAAGAATGATTTCGTATATAATTTTAGTGAGGCAACTAAATGATATTTCGTATAGAAAATTAAATGAGGCAACACGGCCCCACTACATCTCCCACCTGAAGGAAGGGGTCTTGTGGGGGGAGAGAGGATAAAATTTGAGATAGAAAATAGTTGATTAATGATTTTTGCAAAAGTAAAAAGGCGGGGAAGTTACCCCGCCTCGTGTAAATACCTTGATTAAGTTTTAGACAAAAAGAGAAAGAATCGCTTTTTGTATGTGCAACCTATTTTCTGCCTGGTCCCATACTACGGAATGCGGCCCGTCGATTACGGAATCAACGATTTCTTCTCCCCTATGCGCTGGTAAGCAGTGCATTACTATTGCGTTTTTGTTTGCTTTACTTACCAGATTATCGTTAATTTGATAGGGCTTCATTACTTTTACCCGTTTGTCGTGTTCTGCCTCTTCTCCCATTGACGCCCATACATCAGTGTAAATTACGTCTGCATCTTTTACTGCTTCCATTGGATTATGCGTTATAGTAAGAGAGCCGCCGGATTCTTTTGCAAATTGCTCCGAGAGTTTTTTTGCTTTGCTATTTGGTTCATATCCTTCCGGTGTTGCAACTGATACGTGCATTCCAAATTTCGTTCCACCGAACATCAATGAGTGGCATACATTATTCCCGTCTCCCAAATATGCAAGTTTAAGGCCACTTAACCTGTTTTTCTTTTCCCTGATTGTTAGTAGGTCTCCCATAATCTGGCAAGGGTGCGTATAATCCGAAAGTGCATTAATTACGGGAACCGAACCGTAATCTCTGAGCTCTTCCAATGTTTTATGTGCATACACTCTTGCAACTACTGAGTGAAGATACCGTGAGAGTACTCTTGCCGTATCTGCAACTGTTTCCCCACGTTTTAGCTGAAGGTTTGATGTGTCCAAAACGAGTGCTTGTGCGCCGAGCTCGAAAATGCCTACTGCAAATGAAATACGCGTTCGTGTTGATGGCTTTTCAAACAGTACGCCAATTGATTTTCCTTTAAGCAGTGGCTCATCTTTTCCTGAAAGGTGCTCAAGTTTGAGTTTCTCACCTTGCGCGAGGATTTCCTCTAACTCTTCCCTTGAGAAATCACTTATTTGGATAAAGGACTTTCCTTTAAGGTTTGTTGCCATTATTTGCCTCCGAATTTCTCTTTTATAACGTCTACAAGGTCTGGCTTTCCAATTTCTTCAAGTTCGTATCTTACCCTTACTGCAGGTTTATTTAGTTTAACAACTCTTCTTAGGTCTATCGGAGTTCCAATTACAACAAGATCCGCTGGAATTTTATTAATTGTTTCCTCAAGCTCTTTTATTTGAGTCTCACTGTATCCCATTGCCGGCAAAACTTCTCTTGTCTGCTTGTATTTCTCGTATGTTGCTTTAATAGAGCCCAATGCGTATGGGTAAGGAGAAACAATTTCTTTTGCTCCCCATTTGCGTGCTGCTACATAGCCTGCTCCATAGCTCATTCCACCGTGAGTGAGTGTTGGGCCATCTTCTACAACAATCACGCGTTTCCCCTTAATTTGCTCTGCATTTTCAACGTATACAGGGGATGCTGCATCAACAATTGTTGCGTTTGGATTAAGTTCTCTTGCCGATTTTCTTATTTTTTCTATATCTTCAAATTTTGCTGTGTCCTCTTTATTAATTACAATAACGTCTGCCATACGGAAATTTGTTTCTCCAGGATAATAAGTCTTTTCATGCCCTGGCCTCAGAGGGTCTGCCACTACAATTTGTAAATCAGAGTAATAGAAAGGCAAATCATTGTTTCCTCCGTCCCATATAATAATATCCGCTTCTTTCTCAGCTTCACTGAGAATTTTGCCGTAGTCTATGCCTGCATATATTATTGCACCAAGGTCAATATGCGGTTCGTATTCTTCTCTCTCTTCAATAGTGCAGTGATATTTATCGAGGTCATCATACGTTGCAAACCGCTCTGAAATTTGTTCGGCAAGATTTCCATAAGGCATAGGGTGGCGAATTGAAACAACCTTTTTTCCCATTTCTCTTAATATCTTTACTACCCTCCTCGTTGTCTGGCTTTTTCCGCATCCAGTCCTCACTGCACATACGGAAATTACCGGAACTTTTGATTTGAGCATTGTTGTGTTCGGGCCCATTAGCCAGAAGTCTGCTCCTGCTGCCATTACTTCCGATCCTTTGTGCATTACATACTCGTGCGGTGCATCGCTATAAGCAAACACGACTCTGTCCACTTTATACTGTTTGATGAGGTTTGAAAGTTCTGATTCAGGATAAATCGGAATGCCGTTTGGATACAGTTTCCCTGCCAGTACAGGAGGATAAGTTCTACCCTCAATGTTTGGAATTTGTGTTGCTGTGAATGCTACAACTTCATAAGCTTCGTTGTCTCTAAAAAATACGTTGAAATTATGGAAGTCTCTTCCGGCTGCTCCCATAATTATGACTTTAGTTTTTGCCATATGCCCACTCTCCTTTCATAAATTTTTATGAGCTTTGTTTAATAAAAACCATTATAATATAACATTTTAAAAATGTATGTCAATTGACTCGCCCCGCTTTTGTTTTATACTATTTACGGGAGGTGAATATGACTGTAACTCAGTTTTGGATTGTGATTATGGTAATTGCAGCAATTGGCGAACTGCTGACGCTTACGTTTTACTCTATATGGTTTGTTGCAGGAGCGTTTTTTGCTCTTGTTGCAAAATGGATAGGAATTGATTTTACCGGTCAATTTTATGTATTTCTAATTACTTCTGCAGCTCTTATCCTAATGTCAGAATTTTTGCTGAAGAGGAAACTGGGAGTTCTCAAAAATCCGCACAAAACCAATATTAATGGTATTATCGGGAAAGAGGCGATTGTAACTGAAGAAATTAATAATATAGAAGGAACTGGCGAGGTGGAGGTTGCCGGTAAAAAATGGACGGCAATAAGCGAAGATGATTCAGTTATCCAGGCTAAGGAAAAAGTATTTGTTAAGAAAGTCGAAGGGGTGAAACTTATTGTAAGGCGGAAAAACGCTTCATAATCATTTCTCTTATTTTTCCTTCATCAAAAGCTGGAGAGAGCATTACGAGTATTAAAGTTATAAAGGGCCATACAAATGCCACAATTCCTTCCACAAGCATATGTTTTGAAAATAAGAAAATGCCAGTTCCTGCAAGAATTGCCCATTTAACTTTATTTAGCCGCCAACCAAAATCGAGTAATCGAATATTTACAAATTTGTATCTTAACGCTAGCCATAGCAAATTTAAGGTATAGATTGCTATTATGAGGTACCACCATTTTGTAAAATAAAAAAATATAGGAATAAACGATTGCAAAACAAAGAGTGGGTAGTTGGCCCACTCCGATGCTCTTGCGTTAAAATAATCTTTATTTTCCTTTTGTGTATGCTTGCTCTGATTCCACATCTTTTACCACCTTTTTAGAATTTTATATTATAAACAAGTAAGAATGCAAGTATTTGAAGAATATATTTGTTTATTACTTCGGGAGGAGTTTTATCAATCTCTATTTCTATTGTTTCCGCAAGTTCTTTTACTGCAAGTACAATTCTTCCGGCAATTACCTCAGATACACGTCTTGAAAAAGCTTTTTCTCTTACGATACGGTCAAAAATTACTTTATATAGAGCATTTTCTTCTTTAAAATTTTTCAAAAAAATTGCTTCAAGCAATGCAAGCGATACCTGGGCAATATCATTTTTTTCAGCTTCCGGTATTTTGGGAAGAGTTGTCAGTGACTGGCTCAGTGCTTGTCTGATTGCAAGAGAGATTTTTTTTGGGCCGGTTATGTTTTTTAGGCTTTCTTTTAATGGAGAAACAAGCGAATATGCTTTATAGACGATAAATATAATATACCCGAGATAAGAATCGATGTTAAATAAATGCTTCAGTTGTTCAATTGAAACAATACGGATTGCTTTACTTGTTTGGCTTGTTGAAAGAATGCTAAGCATTTCTTTTGTAAGTACGTACATCATATCGAATATGTCGTAGTTCTCTCCGAACGAAACGTAAAGGTTCAAAAGCTTAGCGTCCTCTCTTGTAATAACCTGGCCGTGGTTTTGGAATCCCCATACAAGAGTATGTGCAGTTTGTGTAGCAAGAACCATCCTTTCATTTTCCGGCTTGTCTTTAAACATATATCGATAAAGGAAGTTATATGCATAAGCTTCGCCCGTAGTAAGAGCCCTGTAACACATATTGACGATTGTAGGGTTAATTTGTGAAACAATCGGGGCAGTATAGTTTGTTACTGTGTTAATAGCTATATCCACTGCATCTTCTCTCTTTATTGCGGTGTTTTGTATAATTTGGTCTGCGAGCTGCATTGCTATCGGGAAAAATTCCGTGGCCATTTTGCCGTAAATTTGCAGAAATGGGTAATAACCTTCAAGTGCTGAAATATGAAGATTTTCTATTAAAGGGTGCTGCATTTGCATATCAAGTGGCCCAAGTTCTGATTGTGCCCCCATTACAATTTCATCGGAACCTAATGCCATAAGGGTTGCCGCACTTTTTGCATATAGCGGGATAATTGCTTTTAGTTTTTTGCACTTTGAGCGGACAATATTTATCATTTGGTATGCAGGATGCGGGTATCCTCCGCCTGATAGTATCACCATATCAATGTGTGTTTGTTCCGGTGGAGTTTGAATTTTATTAAGTTGGTCTATGAGGTCGAATGTATCACTTCTGTCAATAGATGCTGCTTCTCCATAAACGAAGAAAAGTAAATACCGTGCCTCTTCTTTTTCTTTTTTCTCTTCTTCGGGAGGAATTGGAGTTTTTAGCGGAAGGGTCTTTTTCTCTTTTTCTTCAGTTTTGTTTTCTTTTTTTACGCTTTCTTTTTTTCTTTCTTGTGGCTTCTTTTCTTCCATTCTTTACCTCCTTAATATATATTAGAAGTTGTACATCACGCCTCTTTCAAGTATTTTAACACTATCTGATACAATTTCAAATCGTTCCGGAATTTGTGTGTGAATAGGAAGAAGAATTTGAGGATTAATTTCTCTTGCCATCCATAAAAGTTTTTGTTGAGGTGCATGCCCTGGCGTGTGAATTCTGAAATATGGTATCTTAAATAGTTTTAACCAATTTGTGAGGATTTTTGTATTTTCTGCATCAAGGCTGGCAAGCGGCTCACCCCCTGAGTGAATGTATATAGCACCTTTTTCGGGTTTTATATCAAGCAGTTCCGGAGTGCTTTTGAAATCAAGAAGCATCACAGTATTTTTTTGTTCATTATTTACATCTTCTGCACCTATGAATTTATCCTGAAATGTTTTTTCCCATTCTTTGAGTTCTCTACGTGGGTTGTAAACAAACGTTCTTTTGTTTTCCAAAATTTTCTGCGCATTTTCATCTCCGATATCTGCATAGTGTTTTAGCACAAATGCGTACGGCAGCGTAACTACAAAATTTCTGTTTCTCGCCATTGCAACTTCAAAAAATGTAAGCATTCTTGAAATGTGAGGCTCATATGGATTACCGAAAAGTAGGCCTTCGCACTGGTCTAAAACTGATAATATTTCTTCTTTCAATTCTTCTTCAGTGGGTGAAATTACAGCTCCCCATCCAAAGCGTGTTCCCTCGGTAATTAAAATATATGGGTTTTTGCTTTTTGCATATTCTACAAACTGCTTTGATTTTTCCGGATATCTTCCATGAAAGTAGATGTCGCCCGTATAGAATATTGTTCCCTTGGGCGTTTCTATCTCTGTTGCAAAAGAGCCAGGGATATCATGGTCCGTAGGGATTGGTTTTACCTTAAATCCGGCAGCTTCAACAGGGCCATCAAAAATTCTTACGTTTTTTACCTTTTTTATAATCCCCTTCTCATTGAAGAAATGCAGTGCTTCTCTTGAATATGCACTCATGTATTTTGGAATGGAATCGCCAATAAAATCAATGAGCCCGATATGGTCAAGATGTGCATGTGAAAAGAACACGCCTTCAATTTGAACATCCATTGCTTTTACATCTTCAGAAATTGTATTTTTGTAAAAATGTTTAAATGGGGGAAGCTCTCCTGTTGCCACATAGTCGTTAGGGTTGTTCCATTCCCTGCCGGGAAGGTAATCGTTAAAATAAGTGTTATTTGCTGCAAAGCGTTTTCCAAAGTCAAGCAAAATTGCTCTTCCGTTTTGTTCTATCAAAATTTTATTTCCACCAATTTCTCTTACTCCGTCAAAAAATCCAATTCTCACAATATCACCTCCTAATTAAAGATTATTATTATAGCATTTAAGTAAATTAAATCAATTAAACGAATTGGTTCATTAAAATCTATTCAAAAATTATAGAATGAAGGAGGCAGAATAAAATGAAATTAAATGAGATTTTGGATGTTTATCGAAGAGATGATTTTATATCTGGATAGGCGAAGGGCAGTATCATACAGCTTGGTCCGCCATTTCCCTTTACAAACTCGGAAAGGTCTAATTCGTGAACGGTAACCTCTTCTGTTTTCAAAATTTTTATTACATTTCTGTTTGTTTTTGAGGCAATTACTTCCTTTTCAGAAATTGCGATTACATTTCCTCCTATGAAATCGTTGCAGTCAATAAGTATTTCTTTAAACCCTTCGAAAAATCCTTTGGGAAAAGCGTTTTTACAATGAAGTATGGTATTTTTCCCAATTAAGCTCATTCCTCCGCCTATGTGCAGAAATGGACCTTTGAATTTTGCTATCCTTGTTTCATAACCAATATCTTTTAGAATTTCCGAAACTTGTATTGCCCCGTTTTCGTTTGTTCTGTTTGATATCCCAACAAAGGCTATTTTTTCGCCTATAATAACGTCTCCGCCCTCTGCTGTTCCTGGGGGCTTAATACTCCCTATTTCTTTTAGCCCGAGAGACCTTAAAAAATCTGCCATCCATTCCTCTTCTCCACTTCGGGACTTAAGGCCCATTCTAAGTTTTATAAAACTATTCTTTGCAATGGCTGCCATATCTCTAACAAATACGGAATTTGGATGTTCTTTTAATTCTGGTGTTTTTATAACGCTTACTCCTGCCTTCGCCAAAGTATTTTTTAGGTTCTCAAATTGCAGTAATGCCCTGTTTCTGTCTATACTCGGTTTTATGTTTTGTGCTTTATAATCTTTGACATTGAAATACGATTCTCCTATCTTGCACAGAATTGCTTTTTTCAAATTACCGTATCCCATTTATCCCCTCTGATATGCAGAAAGCAATGTTTTGCAAAAGATTTCTTTTTGCTGTTACAATGAAAAAGTTATCTTTTGCTTTATACACCCCTTCTTTTATTTTTTCCGGCTCTACTTTTGCGATCCAGCGCAAGTTGTCAATGATATTCCTCTTTACAGACAACGTTGTGTCAATTGCAAGTAAGAATAAGTCTGCTTTTAGAATGTCTATTCTTTTGCTTATTGCTTTTAGTTCTGAAACAGGTATGTTATTTGGGGGGCTCTCCTTGCTCTCAATCATTATGAGCTTTGTTCCAATTCTTGACAGTATGTCTATGTCCCCGCCTTCCCGGAAATTTTTTAAACGGACATTAGTAATCGTTTCTAAATGCAACTCCTCTTCCATAAATTTCCCGATGAACCATTCAAGCAGGTTTCCCATAAAAGATACGGAAAAGTTTGATTTGAAAATGCCCCTTTCCGTTGATACAATCCCCGATTTTTCAAGTACCTTAAGATATTGCTCTACACTTTCTCCCCATTTCTTTGACAGCAGTTTTTTATTTTTTTCGTCTATGTTTTTTAGGAACAGGGTATCGTGTAAAACTCTTCGAAAATAGTAACTTTTGAAGTTTTCATATAATTTCTTTTTATTGGAGATGGGTATATCCCTATTTTCTCTAACTACTTTTAATCCTTTTCTTTCAAGCAGTTTATCAATAGAAAGAGGAAAGTATTCCTTCAGCAAGTTTTCCAGTAAAAGTACTTTCCTTTCAAGAATGTCAACCCTTTTTTCGAGTTCCTCAATTTTATCCGTAGTAATATCCACTCTCCCTCATTTTCTTGATAAATATTGCAGCTAAAAGCCCAAATGTAAACCCGCCGATGTGGGCCCAAAATGCAACTCCCTGTGATGCTCCGCTTGGTGAAAGCCCTGGAATAAGCTGCATCAAGAACCAGAACAGTAAGAAGAACGGCGCAGGTATTTCAACAAAGGTGATAAAGTAGAATATAAACAGGAGAGTTTTTATGTTTGACCTTGGGAATAAATATAGGTATGCACCCATTACCGCAGCAATGGCCCCGCTTGCGCCAATTACGGGGACTTTTGACACAGGATTAATTGCGAGTTGTGCAAGTGCTGCAACAACTCCGCCTGCAAGATAAAAGAGAACAAACTTCATACTTCCCAAATAGTCCTCCACGTTGTTCCCGAAAATCCAGAAGAACCACATATTGCCGGCTATATGCCAGAATCCGCCGTGAATAAACATCGAAGTAAATATTGTGGCCCAGAGTGGACGCATAGATGGATAAATAATTTGCCCTTTTGTAATCTCGTACGGAACAAGTCCATATTTTACGTAGAATAATGTCAGGCCATACTGCGGATTTTTCATAGAGAATGCATATACATACATCCCTATAAAAACAACTACATTAACGATGATGATTATAATTGTGGCAATGGGAAAAATACTTATCCCCTGCGTATCCTTAAGAGGTATCATCTATTCTTCCCCTACTCTTGCTCCTTTTAAAGCCTCGCCGCATTTGCAATGACGTTCTTCCGGAATTCGTTCAACCACTTTTTTAATAATTACTTTTAGTTTTTCCGTATTTTCGACAAATTTTTTTGCAACCATTTCCTGAGTAACGGGCTCTACGTTTCCACCTGCAACAATGCCTGCATCGTAATCCGTTACTGTTGCGATGTTTACATAGCACATTTCGAGCTCTCTTGCAAGCACGGCTTCGGGATATTGAGTCATATTAATAATATCCCACCCCATCTTTGTGAACCATTCACTTTCCGCTTTAGTGGAAAATCTTGGGCCTTGAATAACAACAACAGTGCCTTTCGGGTGGAAAGGGTATTTTAGTTCCTTGAGCACGTCGATTGTAATTTGCCTGAGTTCGGGACAATAGGGATCAGCAAGACTTATATGTGTTGTAATTGGTCCGTCGTAAAAAGTGCAATCTCTTCCCGATGTCCTGTCGATAAACTGATCTGTTACTACAAAATCTCCAACCTTTACATTTGCCTGCAAACTGCCCACTGCAGTAGGTGCAATGATTCTTTTTACTCCAAGTGATTTCATTGCCCATAAATTTGCCCGGTACGGAATTTTATGTGGAGGGTATTGATGTAATTTCCCATGCCTTGGAAGAAATGCAACGTTCTTACCTGCATACTTTCCGATTGCAATAAGATCGGATGGAGTGCCATATGGTGTTTCCACCTTTGTTTCTTCTACGTTCTCTAAAAATGAATAAAATCCTGAACCTCCAAACACGCCAATGTCAGCTCTTTTTTTCATTTAATCCTCCTTAACTTTTAAGGTTATATAATTTCTTTCTCCATTTTTTTGCACTTCTTCAAAAATTTTATCATAGTTTTCAATTAAAGTTGTTTTTATTTTTTCTATGTTTTGTGAATTTATAATTACAGGTACAAACTTCTTCTTCATTCTTAAGATGTTTGGCCCCATTCTGAATGCAACAAGAATATCTGTGTCTTTTAGAAGTGTTCCAATGGCACTTGCCTTTTTAGGGTCTCCGTGTATTCTCTCTTCTATCTTTACATTTTTAACTCTTTTTATTTTTATGATGTTAATATGCGTTAATTCGTAGACATCAAAATAAGCTGAATCACCAAAGTGTTTATCTGTTAACTCTTTATCATTTTTTAGGCCAATTGCTGCGATTATTTTTTCCATCATAACCTCCGTTTATAAAATATCATAAAGCAGTTGTAAATCAAAATGCCCCGCACTTTTGCCGCGGGGCATAAAACTCTCCTAATCGGAGTTTACTACAATGCTGCTCCAGATTCCTCCAGTTTAAGTATTCGTTCCCATTCTTCATCAATCAGTTTCTGCATTTTCTCTATAACATGTTTATTTTCCGGTTTAAACAAGTGCCTGAATCTGCCCTGCCCTTTAAGGAATTCTTCTATCGGTTTTCTGTTCTTTGGTTTGTAGTTAATGTGCAACTTACCGTGGTCAAATTCATAAAGTGGCCAGAAGTTTGTTTCTACAGCAAGCTTTGAATACTTCATCGTAAGGGATGGATCAAATTTCCAGTTTGTTGTGCAAGGCTGAAGTGCAGCGATAAATGAAGGACCATCAGCTGCGAATGCTTTTTTGGCTTTATTATACAGATCGAGTATATTGTGGTTTGCTGCAGTTGCTGCGTATGGGATTCTGTGCGCTGCAGCAATTTCTACGATATTTTTCCTCCATTGAGGTTTACCAAAGCTTTTTGTTCCTGCCGGAACTGTCGTAGTGCTTGCACCGTACGGCGTTGCCCCACTTCTCTGGTTTCCTGTGTTCATATACCCTTCGTTATCGTAAACAACATAGAGGAATTTGTGCCCCCTCTCAAGTGCGCCAGAGAGTGCCTGGAAACCAATATCGTATGTTCCACCATCTCCACCGAAAGCTACAATGTTTACATCTTTACCAATTTTTCCTCTTTTTCTTAGTGCTTTGTAAGCTGTTTCAATTCCGCTTGCAACAGCTGCTGCGTTTTCAAATGTAAGGTGCATCCACGGAACCTTCCACGCAGAATAAGGATAAATTGTTGTAACTACTTCAAGGCATCCTGTTGCATTTGCCACTACAACTGGCTTGTCCGATGCAGCAAGTACCGCTCTTACTATTGAGCCAATCCCACAGCCTGCGCACATTCTATGCCCTGGTGCGAGTGCGGGCTCTTTTGCCATTATCTCTTGTAATGTAGCCATAGCTTACCCCCTTAACCTTATGTATTTCTGCTCTTCGGGATTTACGTTTCCTGCAAGCAATTCGTCAAATACCTTTTCAATATCGCTCTTAAAGATATCTTTGCCACCAAGTCCGAATACATAGCTCTGAAGTTTTGGTTTTGTATCCGATTCGAACAAGGCGTTTCTTATTTCGCTGTACAGCGGCGCATAGGCTCCAAATGCCATAGAACGGTCAAGAACACCAATAGCTTTAAATTTTTCAAGTGCTTTGCGCATTTCTTTATATGGGAATGGCCTGAATAGTATGGGTTTTATTAAACCTACTTTTTTGCCTTGAGCGCGCAAATCGTCCACTGCATCTTTTGCAGTACCCGCTGCCGAGGAAAGTACGACAATTACTGCATCTGCGTCTTCTGTTTTGTATTCCTCGAAGTATGGATATTTATGTCCCGAGATTTTTGATAATTCATCGCCAATTTCAAGGTATAAACCCAATGCATTTTTCATTGCTTCTTCTTCTTGCCTCTTGATTTCGAAGTAATAGTCCGGAAGTGCAAGAGGGCCTATTGTATATGGATGATCCACGTCAAGAAGATATCTATCAGGATTTCTCTCCCCAACGAATTTTTTCACCACATCATCATCAAAAATTTCTACATTTTCAACTCCATGGCTTATAATAAAACCGTCTTGCATTACCATTGTGGGAAGCAAAACGTCTTTATGCTCTGAAAGTCGAATTGCAAGGAGCACATTCTCATAAGCCTCCTGTGCATTTTCCGAGTATATTTGTATCCAACCGATTGTTGTTGCACCCATAGAGTCTGAATGATCGCAATGAATATTAATTGGCGCAGAGAGTGCTCTGTTTACAATTGGCATTACAATGGGAAGCCTAAGTCCTGGAGCTGCAGCCA
>WFSP01000012.1 GCA_015485995.1 Caldisericales bacterium
CAGTAACGCCCTGCGAAGCCGGTACGTCTTTCGACTTTGAAACGTCCGCATTCCCGTTCAGCAGGTCATTCATTGCCTGCTGGTACTTAGGATCCTGCTTTAAAGACTCCAGCGTAGGGTGGTACTCATCCGTTTCCACCTCTTTCACGTTAACTTCAAGGTGAATTTTTGGTTTCTCATTGGTCATTATCGGCGTTTCCACCACATCCGTAACCCAGTAGTGGTACGTCTGCTGCTGCACGGTGCCGTTGCTGTACGACGCTTTTGACGCAGTCGCGTTGAACATAGAACCGTAGTACACATTCGGTATGAAGCCAGACTTCGTTATAACCTTACTGCCGTCAGAAAACTTGGCAGTGATTGTGACTTCCTCTCCTCACTGAAGTGAGGAGCTTCCTGCTTCAACGAGAGGGATCCCTCTCTCCACAGGCTTAACTTCCCCGTAGTCCACAGGTAGAGTTTTAAAGAGTTTTCCTTCTCTTTTTATTCTTTCTATAGCTGTATTCAGTATGTTCCGTGCTGCATTAACGTCCCTGTCTATTTCTATACCGCAGTTCTGGCATCTGAACGTTCTCTCAGACAATTCAACCTTCTGTCTGTGTCCACAGAAAGAGCAAGTTTGAGTAGTAGGTTTATATCTATCTACAAAAAACACAGGGATAAGAGTCGCAAGACTTCTCAGTCTTGCAGTTATTCCTCCTATTCCGGTGTTCTGAACCTGTTTGCCAAACAAGCCTTCATGCCAGCCTTTTATTGAGTCGTTTTGAACGGCTATGAGAGAAAAAGTTTTAAGATGGTGGAGCGTTTTGTTAAGTACATCTTTTCTCTTGTTCTGTATGTATTCCCATTCTCTTTGGATCTTCAACTTTGTTTTAAAGCGGTTCTTACTTCCTTTTTGCTTCCTTGACAGGCTCTTTTGAATCTTTTTGAGCCTCTCGGTTTCTGGAATGTACCAGTCTATTCTCTCTCCGTTTGAAAGTGTCAGCTGATGCTTTATCCCAATGTCTATTCCTACTGCTTCTTTTGTCTGTTTTTCTCTTATCTCTTTCAGGACTTTTTCTTTTGGTAGGTAACAAACTACGTGGAGGTAATATCCTGAAGGTTTCTTAACGAGAGACGCATTGGCAGGTTCTGATTCTTTCGGTATCTGGCGCAATCCCAATACTCTGAACTTTTTCTTTATTCCTTGGATTTTCACTTTATTTTTGTTTTCTATGATCTTGTAAGTTATTCCATACTGCTTCAACGGAATGCTCGTCACTTCGCTTTTGAAATGTAGATGTCCTACTTTCAATCCTTTATCTTTTGCTCTTTTCATAGCTTTCAGAGAGTGTTTAATCCTTTCTATTATTCCTTGCCTCATTTGAGAAGAAAGGGCTTTAACTTCTCTCTTTTCAAAGCCTTTTGGTGTTTTAACTTCAACTTCTCTCAGTTTCCAGGCATTTTCTTTAAGCCTGTTTTCAATGTCCGCAATTGTGTAGTTATACAACCACTTAGCTTCAAGGAAGAGCCTATTGAGTTTCTCTATGTCGGAGTTTGACAGGTTCTGAAGTTTAACTTGATAGACACGAACCGTCTGATTCCTTCTTTGCTTCTTTGTTGCTTCAAGAGCCATTTTAATCTTTACTTTTTTCTGCTCGTCCATGATTCTATTTTACACCTTAAACTATTCAATTCCAAAGATTTATTGTGCGATTCATCTCTCCTTTAAAAAGGATAGCGTTCTCGCTGCCTGCGTCGTAAAATCAGGAGGTATGCGCTTGAATTTTAAAACTTTCTTGTTTCTGCCCGTAAGTTTGCAGACTGTGTTAATAACATAGTCTGGTGTAATCAATAATCTTACCTTATTCATTCTTGGCATCCTTTATTCACGTTATCCTAATATAGTTGAAGTGATTTCGTTTAGTTCAATGAGAAAATCCATGTCATCTATACGCAACGCTTCAGCCTTTTTCAAGTGCCTGTTTATTGTCATAGGCGATTTTTTCTTCAGTATATCTGCTACTTTTACTTGTGAAATCTGCAGCTCCTTTACAAGAATATACGTGATAATGTAAACTGCTCGTAAAACACGCTTATCTCTTATTGTTTTTTCGGTAACTACATCTTTCTTTTCAACGCCCATTAATTTGCAGACTCCTTCAATTACATCATTTGGCGTAAGCAAAGCATGTTTCTTTCTTTTAGTTTTAGCAGCCATTGTTACGAGATTTATTACATACTCGTCATCTCCAGTATTTGCATATTTTTCCACAGCAAATTGAGCAAGCTCCTCTATTTGCCTAAAATTTACGCTATTCCTAATAATTGTTTCCTTAACAGAATCTGGAATAGTTAACGGTTCGTATTTTAGTAACACTCTTTCTATGTATATGCGTTTAAGTTTTTCATCCGGAGGATCGATCTGATATGCAAAACCAGAAAAAAGCCTGGAACGTACCCTGTCGGAAAAAGGAAGTGCCATAGGACTTCTGTCGCACGTGAATACGAGCTGTTTGCTATCTTGCTCAAAGAAGTCTTCGTAGAGATCAAAAATGAAAGAGTCTACCTTATCCATGCCCTTACCTGAAGTCATCTCTCCTGCTTTCTGTAAATCATCAATAAGGAGGTAATTATAACCCGTTAAACTACGATAATACCGGTTTGATGTTTGTTTTTTCATGTGAAAAAATATATCGTTAACAATCTTTTTCGTATTAATAAGGATTATACTGTATTTGCCTTCTCTTTGTTTTATCTTGTACTGCAGCGCCTTTAAAAGGTGCGTTTTACCAACGGAAGGAGGTCCGAAGATAACAATGGGTTGACCAGTAGGCTCTTCTGAAATATCACGCATAGTATTAAATGCAGCTCTATTTGTATTCGACACAATAAAATTGTTAAATGTATATGCTTGGCGTCCTCTTTTAAACACTTTGGATATTGGGCTATTTTCTTCTACAAGAGAAAACATCACTTTAGGGTCTTGTATAATTTCAGAAACAGCTTTAACAATTTGCTTCTCTTTTGATTCTAATTTTATTAGTGTTGTTTTGCCAAGAACTCGCACCACCACAAACTGGTCTTGAGCAACAACATTAACTTTCGAGAGTAAGTCTTTTATCTCAGGAATATTTTTACTTACAACTTTAGCAAACTCTTTTGTAATGTTATTTTTTTCTTCCATTGTTGCCCCCGGTTTTATTTTTATATTATATCTATATTATATAAATATAATATCTTTTTGCAAGCATATATAAGATATATTTATCGTATGCATATCATATATTTATCGTTTAACCATACATATATTTATCGTTTATATCTCTCATGAATATAATATACAAATATATGATCTTCATTATACGTTAATTATAACTATATGATATACTAAGTGATACCTATATGTTGGGTTATACGATATGCATACGATAAATTTTTCTGTTATATGAAGTTTCTCAATCTTTAAATACGCCACTTTTTATCTACGTTCGTTATCTTTGCCTCGTACAAATGTTCGTTTAAATTGAGGCTTCCCATTATTATTGTTTTTAATTATTAAAGAGAAAAAAACGATAAAAGGAATCTACTAAAATCTTCTATCGAAAAATTCTTGATGTTTTTTCTCTGTAGGTTTGTTTTTCGTTTCTTGTTGAACGGGCTACATTTTTATTTTTTGTAATGTAAATAGTTTTGCAAATTTGTCAAGAGATCACTCGCCTATGATTGTTGAAACGATGTCGTCCATCTCTCTGCGAAAATTCATATTGTCTATACGCAGAGCTTCAACTTTTTTCAGGTATTTGTTGATAGTAATTACTGATTTCTTATGCAAAGTGGATGCTGTTTCCTTATAAGTACAGTTTAACTCTCTTGCAAGTATATAGGCAATAATATAGATTGCATGTAAGGCTCGTTCGTTTCTAACTGTTTTGTCAGTTATTATTTTGTCTTTCTTTAGCCCTGTCAACTTGCAGACTGCATCAACTACTTCTTCTGGTGTAAGCAAAAGATGTTTTTTATTCATTGTTTTTGCAGATACAATCACTAAATTTGCAACGTATTTCTTATCCCCCGTAAGAGAATATTTTTCAATAGCTGTTTGAGTAACTTCTTTTATCTGCCGAAAGTTAACCGTATTCTTTACTATGATTTCTTTAATATCGTCTGGTAACGTTAGTGGTTCATACTTCACGAGTACCCTTTCAAGAAAAATACGTTTCAGCGGTTCATCTGGCGGCTCAATCTGGTAAGCAGAACCTGAAAACAATCTGGAACGTACCCTGTCGGAAAAGGGAAGTGCCATAGGGCTTCTGTCGCAGGTGAAAACGAGCTGTTTGTCGTCTTTCTCAAAAAAGTCTTCGTATATATCAAAAAGAAACCAGTCTATCTTATCAAGTTCTTTTCCGGATGTCATTTGCCCTACTTTTTGTAAATCGTCAATGAGGACGTAATTATAATCCGTTAATCTATGATAGTACCGGTTTAAAGTTTGTTTCTTCGTGTGAGAAAATATATCGTTAACGATCTTTTCCATATTAATAAGGATGATATTGTATTTGCTATCTTTTTTTACTTTGTACTGCAATGCTTTTAAAAGATGCGTCTTGCCTACTGACGGCGGGCCGAATATCACGATGGGCTCAAAAGTCGGTTGTTCAGCTGCATAACGCATCGCATTAAATGCGGATCTGTTTGTATTCGATACGATGAAGTTGTTAAACGTATATGCTTGGCGCTCTCTTTTAAACACCCTTAACCTCGGACTATTTTCTTCTACAAGAGAAAACTTCACTTTAGGATCTTGTATAATCTCAGAAACAGCTTTAACGATCTGCTCCTCTTTTGATTCTAATTTTGTTAGTGTTGTTTTGCCAAAAGCGCGCACCACTACAAACTGGCCTTGAGCAACAACATTAACTTTCGAGAGTAAATCTTTTGTCTCAGGAATATTTTTACTTACAACTTTAGCAAACTCTTTTGTAATATTCTTTTTTTCTTCCATTACGCTATTTTGACCTCCTCCTCTCCGTAAACAAAGGGGATTCCCGTTAGCTATACAGCCTCAGGGAGCGGTAATGCCTCACGGCTTCCCGCCAGTTCCTGCTTCAGCGTATGCATTGCATACTCGACAGGTGTAACTTCCCGCAAGCCCTGCGGTAGGGTTTGTAAAAGGTTTTCCTTCCCTATTGCTCTCATCAGGATATTGATTGATGCTACTAAGTCAGCATTAGCAGCATATCCACACTTCTCACATACGAATGCTGCCTGGCTTTTACGGTTATATCTGGATACGTGTCCGCATACAGGGCAGGTTTGGGA
>WFSP01000013.1 GCA_015485995.1 Caldisericales bacterium
ACGAAATGCCCCGCGTGCGGTGCAACACTTGAGATAACAGAGTTAAAGTGTCCTAAATGTGGCACTGTTATAAAAGGAAGTTTTCCCATAAATAAATTTCTTTCACTGGACTCGGAAGCTTTGGAATTTCTGGTTGCTTTTCTGAAGTCAAGGGGGAGCATTAAAGAGGTTCAGGAAAGGCTCGGTATTTCCTATCCTACTGCAAAAGCAAGATTGGATAAGCTGCTTTCGGCACTTGGTTTTCTCGAGGAAAAGAAATCATTAAACAGAATGGAAATACTGGATGCACTTGAGAAAGGTGAAATTCCGGCAGAGGAAGCGATAAGGTTGTTGAAAGGAGGCTAAGAGCGGTGGATGATGAAATTAAAGCGCGCCTAAACAAATTGGTAGAAAACGGAAAGATAAGCGAAAAGGAGCGCAAAGAGCTGGAAGAACTGATTTTCTCGGAAAGTAAAGCGGAAACATACAAAGTGGCTGACAATTGCCGTGCAATACGAATAAAAGGCACAATTTCTGCTGACATAGAGATAGTTGGAAAAGAAGGCAGACAAATAAAAATTATTGAAGGGGCAGATTCGTTCTCTATACGCGAAGAGGGTGATACGGTGGAGATAATTCCTACATCGCGCTCTATACGGAACGGTAGAAACGGAGTAAGCATCCATTCCATTCTAAACGGGTCGTTCTTAAGAAGTCATCGCCTCTCGCTTGTTGTTCCAAAAAAAAGCAACATTAGTATAAAGGTGGTAAGCGGAGATATCTCAATAACAAACATAGAAGGAAATGTTTCTGCAAAAAGCGTAAGCGGTGATGTAAAGATAAGAAACATAAATGGAAATGTGACACTTCTCTCTTTGTCTGGGGATATCGGCTGCAGAGAAACTAACGGAAATGCAAGGATTGAAACAAAATCCGGAGATATTTCTATAAACTCCTGTGTGTTCGGTGGAAACTTAAAAACATACTCCGGTGATATCTCAATACTGGAAAGTGAGGCATCTAAACTGGAAATGATTGTTTATAGCGGAGATATAACCCTCCGGGGTATAACTGTTAAAGCCCCGCTTTTCGTAAAATCGATATTTGGTGATGTGGATTTGAGCCTTAAGGACTGTAGCTGCCGAATTGAGGCCAAAACAACATCCGGGGAAATTGATGCAAGCTTGATGGGGAATAATTACCACGTTGAAGATGAGGCGGTTTTTATCGATGAAGCAAATAACATAAAAAGGGAATCGAAAACTTACGGCAGTAAGCTTGTATGGGAAGGTGACGATATTCCCATAGACATAAAAACAAAGAAAGGCGACATTTCAATAAAAATAATTTAAGGAGGTATTGATTATGCAAGAAGAAATTAAAAAAGTCTTGAAAATGTTGGAAGAGGGAAAAATTAATGAAGATGAAGCGATAAAGCTTATTGAAGCCATTAAGAAAAGTGGTAATAATGAACCGGATGAAGAAGCTATTTCTAAAAATGGAAAAAGATTTTTAAGAATAAGGATTACCAAAGACGGAAAAGGCATTGTTAACGTGAAACTGCCTCTTTCTATTATTAATTTCGGATTAAGCATTGCTAAAAAAGCAGGCAAGAACACTCTGAACATCGATGGGGAAGAGATTCCGTTTGATTTTGAAGAAATTAAAAAGGCGATAAATGATCCTGAGTTTGCAGGTAAAATTATTGATGTAACTGAAGAAGATGAAGGAAAACACATAGAAATTGAAATTGTTTAGCGCTACATTGTAGAAGGGAGAGTAAAATGGAAAGACCTAATGGTTTCAAAGGATTTGCAATTATGTCTATAGGAGAAATAGTATCTCTCATCGGCTCAGCTATGACAGAATTTGGGCTTGCAATATGGATATGGCAGAAAACGGGGAATGCAACCCCTTTCAGCATTTTAACAACTACATTTGTCGTTTCCAATCTCATTTTTTCTCCCATCGCGGGTGCATTTATTGACAGGTGGCCGAGAAAACGCTCGCTTATTTTGCCGGATCTTGCCTCTGCGATTGTAACTTTTTTAACGCTTATACTGTATCTTTACGGTAAATTGTCGCTGCCGTTTTTATACGTTGCCGCTTTTGTTTCGGGCGCATTTAACGGTTTTCAGTGGCCTGCATATTCCGTAACTATCAGCGCTATGTTAAAAAAGGAAGAATACGGAAAGGCAAACGGGCTTTTTTCGATGACTCAAAGCGGGCCTTCGTTCATTGCCCCTGCTTTGGCAGGTTTCCTTCTGCCTTTTATAAAATTAGGTGGAATAATGATAGTAGACTTAATTACTTTCGTTGCAGCATTCGGAGCAATTTTGTGGGTTAAAATTCCAGAGAACAAGCGTATTCAAACAGAAATGAAAATTAAAAACGTGCTAAAAGACTCTGTGTTTGGTTTTAAGTATATCTACAGAGTAAAGCCTTTGCTTGCCTTGCTCTCGGTTTTTCTTGTGGTAAATTTTTTCCTTAATGCGTGGATGCCACTTATTTCGCCTATGATTCTTGCAAAGTTTCATGATAGCAGTGTGATATTAGGTATAGTTCAGTCCTCCTTTGGTGCAGCCGGGGTTGCGGGCGGTGCCTTAATGACATTTTGGGGAGGGACCAAAAGAAAAGTCGTTTCCCTTATTCTCGGCATTATCCTTAGTGCCGTAGGAATAATATTGCTTGGAATTGCAAATACAGTCCTTTTTGTGGTAGTTGCAGTAGTTGTAATATCAGTAACGGCTGTTGTTGCTAACGCTTCAAGCCAGGCAATATGGCAGAGCGTAGTCCCATTGGAAATACAGGGAAGGGTGTTTTCTGCACGGAAATTCATAGCACAGTTCATAGGCGTAATTCCTATGGCTCTTAGCGGGCCATTCATTGATTTTTACCTTTCAGGCAAAATAAATAGCTCTGCTGTGCTGAGTGCAATTTTTGGTGCAGGCAAGGGTGGGGCAATAGCATTCCTTGCTTCTTTCTCGGGCATAGCTGTTGGAATTGTGGGGGTTGTTGCATTATTTTCTCCTGTTATAATGAATGTGGAGAAAACAAAACCTGCTGAATTTCAAGAATTAACCTAATATGGCAATGGAGGTAGTGTAGAAAATGAGAAAGGTTTCACGAGAAGAAATTTTAAGTAGTAGCCCTGTTAAAGTAATGTTTGCTTTAAGCTTTCCCATAATGGTTTCTCAGCTTTTGCAAGTTTTGTATAATCTTGCCGATACTTTTTGGTTGGGGCATCTCCCTGCTTCCGAAAGCGGCGGTGCAGTTGCCGGTATGCAGATTGCGTGGCCTCTTGTCTGGTTTCTTATTGCATTTTCTTTTGGCTTTGCTATGGCAGGCATTGCGCTTGTTTCACAGTATATTGGAGCAGGAGACAAGGAAAAGGCAAACTTTTCCGCATCGCAGGTGCTGTCACTTTCCATTATTTTCGGTGTGATAATCGCTGTTATCGGTGTTGTTTTTTCGCCTGTATTTGCTCGCCTTATAACAAAGAATGCAGAAGTAGTTAACAATGCAGTGCTCTACCTTAAGCTGATTTTTCTCGGTATGCCTTTTATGTTTATTGCGGGTGTTTTTCAAGCAATACTTTCTGCCGAAGGGGATACTGTAACGCCAATGTATGTAAGCTTAATTACTGTTACTTTGAACATTGTTCTGGACCCGTTTCTTATCTTTGGCTGGTGGCATTTCCCCAAAATGGGCATCCGCGGTGCAGCTCTTGCCACTGTTGTTTGTCAAGGCATTGCAGCAGTTATCGCACTTTATATTTTGTTTAAAGGAAAAAAGGGGATTGAAATTGTTCTAAAAGACCTTATTCCTGATTTTTCCTGGATGAAAAAAATACTCAGGATAGGATTTCCCGCTGCTATTGGGAATGGGACATCTGCCTTTGGATTTCTTGTTATTACAGGGATTATAGGCAGAGTGCAAAATGCCGAGGTGGCGCTTGCCGCATACGGTGTTGGCGACAGGATGATAAGCCTTGAATTTATTCTTGTTGATGCACTTTCAATGGGCATTGCTACGCTTATCGGGCAAAACCTCGGTGCAAACCTTATCAAAAGAGTTGCGGAAATTGCAAAAAAGGGCTTGCAAATAGAAATTCTTATTACTGTTGCCGAATCTATTTTGCTGTTTGCCCTAAGAATCCCATTATTTAAAATTTTCATTCCCGGAAGGGCAGATATCCTTTCAGAAGGTGTAAAATTTGTTACGATATTTATGGTAGGCATTCCTTTCTTCGGGCTTATAGGTGCTATTTCTGCATTATTTAGAGGCTCGGGGCACAACACTCCGCCTATGATTGTGGATATTATAAGGCTTTGGGGGTTAAGGATTCCGTTTGCATTCCTTTTTAGTTTGCACTACGGCTCAACAGGAATCTGGTGGGGAATGGCACTGAGCAATGTTGGTGCGGCAATGGTAGCTTTATTCTTTTACTTTAAGGGCGAGTGGAAAAAGAGTGTTATCGAGGAAAAACCGATGGAAGAGGGCATTCCCTCTCCTGTCCCGCCTGAATAATTTATAGAGAAGGAGGTGAAAATTATGGAACCCTCGGAAAAAACTTCTATAAAAGCTTTGTTATGGATATTAGGGGCTTCTCTTGTTGCATTGGCTGGCTCAATTTTCCTTCAAGATTTTATGTCACGGTCTTTCCTTCTTCCTTCCATTCTTACAACTGGGGCACTATTACTTGTTTGTGGTGTATGGTTAATAGGTCTGACAGTAAAGAGAAGAGTTCAGGGCAAACTCAGAAAATTCTTGATGTTAGCAGGTATTTGTGCTGCCGGCATCATTATCAGTATAGTTCTTCATAACTTAATCTATGGATTGTTTATATATTGGTTCGGTCCCAATTTTTGGACATAGGTTTTGGGAACGGATGACGAATTTGTTTTCTTTATTTTAGGTATTGTTGTATGCCCCGTAGGGCTTATTGTTGGTATAATCGGGAGTTCAGTACAACTTTCAAAAGCATTTGATTAATGTAATGCCTTGTCATTTTGAGCTGCTTTTGCGAAAAATCTCCGCTTTTAGTTTCTAAGGAGGAAACTCTTCGCTATGCTCAGAGTGACAGAATGGTTGTTGTCTTCGTATATAATACCCTCAGTTGTATATGGATTGTGTGGAAACATATCTCTCGTTATACTTAGTATGTATGATTGGAGATATGGGGGAAAGTGAGCAAGTTTGATGTTGTCATTGGTTCTTAGAAACCGTTCAGGATGTTAAACCCACTTTC
>WFSP01000014.1 GCA_015485995.1 Caldisericales bacterium
GTTAGGATGCTTTGCCGCAACTTCTCCTACTGCTCCTGCGAGCATAAAGCCTACACCGATTACGAGATTACATTTCTCTTGTTCTACAAGAGTTGTAAGGTTAGGAACGTAATCCTCTTTTGCTTTAGACTCAAGGACAACGGGAGTAATACTCAGAGGCTGAATGTTTTTATCTTGCAGATCTCCGGGAATGCTTGCTTTGTACTCATCATCTGTCAGAGCAGCATAACCTCCACCTTTAACATACTTTACTTTTGCGGCCCAGGTTTCAAGCCCTCTTAATGCTGAATCGTTAAATGACCTATCACCTCTTCCACCTACATCTGTTACAAGGCCTACTTTAATCTTTGTTTCTGCCGGTTGGTTAGGTTTCGCTTTCGGCGCACAACCCGCAAAGACTGTTGCAACCATAAGAATTGCAACCAATAATACTAACAACTTTTTAATTTTCATGCTAGTCCTCCTTCCTTTCTTTTTCTAAATTTATTATATAACATATCACACCTTTTTCAAAATTAATTACATCACTAATCACGGGAAAGAATAAGCCTAAGTAGATACAAAAGAACATCCTTCACACTTTGCTTATCACGTGCGTTACAATCAACTACCGGAATCCAGTTAGGCAAGTTTAAAATTTTTCTGATTTCATTCTTGTCTACTTTATTACCTTTTTCATCAAAATGATTTAAAGCAATAACCGCCGGCGCATCAGTTTTTACCCTGAAAAAATTAATCATATCTTTGGCATCTTCAAAGGTTTCTCTTGCCCCTGAATCTACAATTACAATAATTCCCAATGCATCCTTGCCAAGAATACTCCACATATAATTAAATCTAAATTGGCCCGGAGTTCCAAAAATGTGAAGAACATTTTCGTCATCTACGGAAATCCGCCCAAAATCCATAGCAACAGTGGTGGAATCTTTAACAACAGATTCATCTGTTGCTGTTGTTTTTGCCTCAGTATCTATCGGGGCAATTTCAGTAATAGTTTTTATAAAAGTTGTTTTTCCTGCAGCAAAGGGACCCGAAATAACAATTTTATATCTCTTCATAACCGCTTCAATCTTTCAATAAGCCTCATTATAAAGCTCCGTGGTGCACCTTTTTTCTTAATAATCTTTTCCTTGTTAGGATCTTTTTCAGCTATTTCACGCACGATTCTTAATGCAACAAGAGCATATACATCTTTGGAAACATCGATTACAGTTTTATTCAGTTTAAGGGCGATTTCCCTTATGGTAAGCCCATTTCCAAGTAAAGAAATTATCTGCCACTGCTGGGGGGAAAGGTGAATTTGATTGGGAATTCCCTCGGATGAAAGCCTGAAAACAGTGTCAACTGAAGAAACTTTATTTTTTATCTTTCCCCATTCATCGATTTTTGAAGTTGAAAGGAGCACTAAATCGGGAATAGACTTGCTAATTGACCGTTTTCTAATAGAAACATCCTCAGCAACAAACTTAAAATAGCCACTTTTTATATTTAACAATTCCACTACAGCCGGCTCTCCTGCGTATTCCTCCGTTTCTGCATCTTTCACCTGTCCATTCTCAAAAAATATTGCACCGTTCCTGTTACCAAAGGGCGTGTCCCCTTTTAAAATTAACCTTCCGCTCTTCTCTCCAAGGGAAATCATTTGAAGAACTTCATCAAGCGTGAAGTCTTTTAAGCTTCCCTCTAACATAGATCAGAAAAATAACCTCGCAAGTTCAAAGAATTTTATATCTGCCTTATGAATCCTGCCAACAGACTCTTCAAGGGGAGTAAACACAATTTCACCATTTTTTACGCCGACTACACCATCAAATGTCCCTTCATCTGCAAACTCAACTGCTGCAACGCCGAGCCTTGTAGCAAGAATTCTGTCTGCAGTTGTAGGAACTCCTCCTCTTTGTATGTAGCCGAGCACAGTTGTCCTGGACTTAATATGAGTAAGTTTTTCAAGTTCTTCCATTATGATATAGCCAACACGTCTTTTACTATTCACATTATGCCCAAATTCATCCTTCTCGACATTTTCTGTTACACCATCAGGAAGCGGGGCACCCTCTGCAACAACAACAATGCTAAATGGTTTCCCTTCCTTTTTTCGGTTTTCTATATGCTTGGCGATATCTGTAATTTTATATGAAACTTCAGGGATAATAATATAATCAGCACCACCTGCAAGGCCGCCAAATAGAGCAAGCCAACCTGATTCTCTGCCCATTGTTTCTACAACCATCACTCTGTGGTGGGCAGACGCTGTAGAGTGAAGGTCATCAAGTGCAGAACTAATCTTTTTTACCGCAGTGTCAAATCCTATGGAAAAATCCGTTCCGTAGATGTCGTTGTCTATTGTTTTTGGAATTACAATAGAAGGAATTCCCTCATCGGAAAGTTTTTTTGCAATGTTCACCGTATCTCTGTCACCTATAATGATGAGCATTGTTAAAGAATTCTTCTTAAAATTTTCCTTGATAAGCTGGATATATTTCGGATTTTTAAAGGGGTTCATTCGTGAAATCCCTAAAATTGAACCGCCAAGCGGTAAAATACCCGAAACAGTGCGTTTTGTGATAATCTCGAGGTTGTTATTTACCAACCCTAAAAAACCATCTTGAAAACCAAGTACTTCATCCTCTTTCTCAAATGCAGCACGTGAAACAGCCCTAATTGCCGTATTAATCCCGGGAGCATCGCCTCCATCACAAAGTAACCCATATCTCTTCATTGTTCACCTCCTAAAATTCTGTTCTTCCTGTAAATGTAAAATCTTTAATTCTTGCATAAGGCACTGTCATAGGAACCATATCATAAATAATTTTCCTCACCTTGCTAAGCTCAATAACACTATTTAAAGCAGTGACTATACTTTCCGTAAATCTCATATTTTGCA
>WFSP01000015.1 GCA_015485995.1 Caldisericales bacterium
AAAACTTCTTCTAATAGCCCATCAAATATACCTAAATAAGTCCCAGTACAAACACCTTGACATAGATCCCGATAAAAGAGACAAAATAAAGGATAAAAACTTATGTTTTTCCTCTTGACAAAGATCGTAGTATCTTTGATGAGGCAATTCGTAATGTTGCATAATTTATTAAAAACCATATAATATAATTTGACTTTCACCGAAGGTTGCCGAATGGCCGACGGTTTCCTTTGATGGAAGAATTTGTTTACAAGGAGGCTATAAATGATTAGCAAAGAAAAGAAAGAAGAAATTGTTAAGAGATTTCAGCGTCACGAAGGTGACACCGGATCTCCAGAAGTTCAGATCGCACTACTTACTGAAAGAATTGCAGAACTTACTGAGCACTTGAAGAAATTCAAAAAAGATTATGCATCACGCAGAGGTTTATTTAAAATGGTTGGTGAACGCAGAAGGCTCTTAAACTATCTCAAATCCGTCAGCAAAGAAAGGTATCAGAAGACTATTAAAGAATTGAAGTTGAGGGTGTAGTATGAGTGAAAAGGTAGAAGTAGAAATTGGCGGTAAGCTCATTACGTTCGAATATGGAAAAGTAGCGAAGCAGGCAGGCGGTGCAGTACTTGCATCGTGTGGTGACACTGTTGTATTTGCGTCATCTACAATGGGGAAAGAGCCGTCGGAACCCGCAAATTTTTTCCCTTTAACAGTGGACTACTTCGAAAAAATGTATGCTGTAGGCAAAATTCCGGGTGGATTTTATAAAAGAGAAGGTAGGCCTTCTGAAAAGGAAATTTTAGGGGCGCGCCTTATTGACAGGCCTCTCAGGCCTTTATTTCCTATCCAGTTCAGGCGTCCTGTTCAAATTGTACTTTATGTCCTTTCAGCAGGAGGGGAGATTGCCCCGGAAATTTTAGGAATAAACGCTGCATCTCTTGCGTCCCTTATCTCCGATGAACCGTTTACCGAAGCCGTAGGCGCGGTAAGAGTGGGCCTCATTGACGGGAAATTTGTTGTTAACCCTTCGGAGAAAGATATTGATGAGAAAAGTACATTGAATCTCAGCATTGCAGGCACAAAAGAGGCATTGCTTATGATTGAGGCAGGCTCTAATATTATTTCCGAAGATGAGATGGTCGACGCAATGGCTGTTGCAATTCCAGAAATCCACAAACTTGCAGAAGCGCAGGAAGAACTTAGAATGCGTGTTGGAAAGGAGAAAATTGTTGTCCCTGAATTCAATGTGGACGAAAAACTGAAAGAAGAAATTACTCCTCTGTTTCTCTCGAAAATAGAGGAAGCTTTGCAGCACAAAGAGAAGCTGAACAGAGAGCATGCTTTGGATGAAATAAAAGAGGAAATCGTAAAAGAAGTCATTGAACAAAATTCTGAAAAGGAAAAAGATGTAAATGAAATTTTTGATGATTTATTGAAACACTATATTCGTGAAAAAACGATAAATACAGGTGTGCGTATGGATGGAAGGCCCTACACCGAGATTCGGCCACTCAGCATTGAAGTAGGGCTACTTAAACGCATACACGGCTCAGCACTTTTTACAAGAGGGCAAACGCAAGTTTTATCCATTGCAACCCTTGCGGGCAAGGGTGAGGGGCAACTCGTTGAATCTCTTAAAACAGAGATGACAAAACGTTATATGCATTATTATAATTTTCCTGCCTTTTCTGTGGGAGAGGTAAAGCCGATGAGGGGCCCGAGTAGAAGGGAAATAGGGCACGGAGCTCTTGCAGAGCGTGCGATTGTTCCGGTGCTTCCTGATGAAGAAGAGTTCCCCTATACGATAAGAGTTGTTTCTGAGGTAATGGAATCTAATGGCTCTACGTCTATGGCATCTACCTGTGGTTCGACACTTGCTTTAATGGATGCAGGCGTACCGATTAAAAAACCTGTTGCAGGCATTGCGATGGGACTTATGAAGGAAGGGGAAAAATATGCAATTCTCACTGATATTCAGGGTGCGGAAGATCATCTCGGAGATATGGATTTTAAAGTAACCGGAACTGAAGACGGCATCACTGCATTACAAATGGATATTAAATTAAAAGGTATTTCCCTTGATATTATCAGAAAGGCATTGTATCAGGCCAAAGAGGCAAGGTTATTTATTTTGGATAAGATGCTTAGCGTTATCCCGGCGCCGCGTAGTAATATTTCTCCTTATGCGCCTCGCATATTTACACTCCAGGTAAACACTGATAAAATAGGCTTGCTCATAGGCCCTGGGGGTAAAACAATAAGGAGTATTATTGGTGATACTGATGCGGATATTAACATCGAGCCCGATGGGAAAGTGTTTATTTCCGCTCCGGATGAAGAAATCGGTGAAAAACTGAAGGAGAAAATTCTTGCACTGATAGAAGAACCGGAAGCGGGTAAAATCTATTCAGGAAAAGTAGTTGATATAAAAGACTTTGGTGCATTTGTTCAGATACTTCCAAGCTATGTGGGCCTTCTGCACGTTTCTCAGCTTTCAGATAAATTTGTTAAAGATATCAGAAAAGAAGTCCACAAAGGGGATACTTTTAATGTTAAAGTGTTGCGCGTAGATGAGAACGGAAAAATTCAGCTTACTAAAAAGGGAGTAAAACAAACGGAAAAGGATGAATAATAATTATATACCTCAAAGCGTTTCAAAGAGCGGTATAAAATATTTTTTAGAGGAAAACCATACATTTCCGTCCGTTTCCGTTGGCGTATTTGTAAAATCCGGAAGCAGGTATGAAGCTCCGGATAAAAAAGGCATTTCCCATTTTCTTGAACATGCCGTATTTAAAGGCACCAGTCAACGGACTGCTTTCGAAGTTTCCCACGAGATCGAGAGACTCGGAGGTGAATTGAATGCATATACATCTCCCGAATACACTCTTTTCTATGCAAAATTGCTTGGCAAACACAGTGAAAAAGCTTTTGACGTGCTTTCTGATATTGTAAAAAATGCTGTTTTTGATAAAGATTTAATAAAAAAGGAAAGAAAGGTGATCCTTGAGGAGATTCAAGAATATCTTGATAGCCCGGAAGATATTTGCCAGACAGAATCTCTACATTCGATATGGAATGAGGACCCTGTGGCCAATAATCCGTTGGGCAGCAAAAAAAGCGTAAAGAATATTACAAGGGACGACCTTGCATTAACATTTAAAAAGCTTTTTAATAAAAATAATATTCTTGTTTCAGTTGCAGGCGATATTAATAAAAAGCGCACGGAGAGCTTTATAGAAAAATATTTCTCTGACTTAAACGAGGAAGTATACATTCCTGGCGCGCAACCCCCCTCTTATTGTTTTAACGACAGAGTTTTTAAAAAGGACAGCACACAGGCGCATATTGCAGTAACTTTCAAAGGATTCAGGCTTTACACAAAGGAAAGCTTATACCAGTCTATTTACACAACAATTCTCGGGGGCAATATGTCCTCTCGTTTGTTTCAGAAGCTCAGGGAAGAACAGGGGCTTGTTTATACGGTTTATGCATATCCTGTCCGCTATTTTGACACCGGAGGCACAGTAGTATATGCGTCTACTACCCCTGACCAATCTGATAAAGTAAAAAAAGGTATTTTAAAGGAAATTGATAGTATCGCCCAAAAAGGAGTTAGAAAAGAGGAATTTGCCGATGCAAAGGAATACCTGCTTGGAAATGTTGTGCTCGGGATGGAAGGAATTTCAAGCAGAATGCAAAAAAACGGTGTTCAGAGCTTATTTATGGGAAAAGTAGAAAAAATAGATGCTTTAATGAAACGAATAGAAAATGTCCGATATTCTGAATTTAATGAATTTGCAAAGCAACTTTCCCTTTCAAAGCGTGGTAGTGTTTTAGTGGGTGACGTGTAGATGGAAGAAAAAAAAGCATTGTTTTCTGAGATTACAAAAGACATTATTGAATGCACAAAATGCCCTTTATATAAGACACGCATAAAACCTGTACCCGGCGATGGCTCACTTGATGCGGACATTATGTTTATCGGAGAAGGGCCCGGTAGAAATGAGGATAGAACAGGCAAGCCTTTTGTTGGTGCAGCGGGAAAGTTTCTTGATGAGCTTCTATCGAGTATTAGCTTAAAGAGAAGCGATGTGTTTATCGGAAATGTTGTTAAATGTAGGCCGCCAAATAATAGAGTGCCTACCATTGGTGAGATAGAAGCGTGTAAACCGTATCTGTATGCGCAGATTGCAATTATTCAACCTAAAGTAATATGCACGCTGGGCAATACCCCGCTCAAGACCATTATTTCTCCAAATCTCTCCATAGGGAGAATTCATGGAAACGTGCTTGAAAAAGAGGGCTTTACTTTTATTCCACTCTACCATCCTGCGGCAGCATTGTATCATAATGCGTTAAAAGATACGTTAAAGGAAGATTTCAAAAAGTTAAAAACTTTTTTAGATGAATTAAAAATGAAAAATTTATAGTTTAAGGAGGATTTTTAGAATGAGGAGAAAAAATATTATTGTGATTTTGCTCATCTTAGTTGTATTTGTTTTCTCCCTCTGGGTTGATGTTACCGGTTTTAGTGTGTCGAACAAACCGCTGGACCAGCTCAGTGGTGCAGAAGCATATTTTAAACCGCGGTTAGGGCTTGACCTTCACGGAGGCGTTCATTTTGTGCTTCAAGCAGAAGACACAAAAAACGTTAAGGTTACTCCGGAATCGATGCAAACGACCCTTCAAGTTTTGAGGAAAAGGGTAAATAACCTCGGTTTAAGTGAAGCGGTTGTTGTACAGGAAAAGGGAGCAAACTGGAAGAGGATTGATGTGGAACTCCCCGGATGGAAAGACCCGGAAAAAGCAAAAGAACTTATCGGGCAAACTGCCCTGCTTCAGTTTAAGGATGAAAGCGGGAAAGTTGTTTTAACAGGTGCGCATATTAAAGATGCACGTCTTGCATTCAGTAAGGATTCAAAAAGCCTTGGGGAACCCATAATAGAATTTACGTTGGATTCCGAAGGTACCAAAATTTTTGCAGATGTTACGCAGGCAAATATAAATAAAAAAATCGCGATTTATCTCGATAATAAACTGCTTATGAGTCCCGTAGTCCAGAACCCTATTACTACCGGCAAAGGAATTATTACAGGCGGATTTACTAAAGAACAGGCGGCGGATTATGCGGCGCTTCTAAGGAGTGGCGCGTTACCTGTCAAACTTACGTTCCTTACGGAAGAAGTTGTCGGGCCTACTCTCGGCTCGCACTCAGTAAGAATGGCACTTATAGCCGCGATTGTAGCTATCCTTCTTATATTCCTTTATATGATAATTTTTTACAGATATCTTGGGCTGATAGCCTCAGCTGCTCTTGTATTCTATCTTGCATTAGAGCTTGCCCTTCTGCTTCTTCTACACGCAACATTCTCGCTTCCTGCAATCGGTGGTGCAATCCTATCTCTTGGTATGGCAGTCGATATTAATGTTATCGTATTTGAAAGGATGAAAGAGGAACTTGCTTCCGGTAAATCTGCAAAGGCAATCATTGCGGCAGGTTTTGCAAAAGCGTTCAGAACCGTATTTGACTCGAACCTTACTGTTCTTATCG
>WFSP01000016.1 GCA_015485995.1 Caldisericales bacterium
ATTGGGTTCTGACACAGGTGGCTCTATTAGAGAACCCGCTGCATTCTGCGGTGTTGTGGGGTTGAAACCCACATACGGAAGAGTTTCTCGTTATGGACTCATTGCATTCGCATCTTCCCTCGATCAGATAGGTCCATTCGCAAAAAATGTTGAAGATAGCGCCATAATGTTAAACGTTATTACGGGATTCGACAATCATGACGAAACAAGTGTGCAAAAAAACAAACAAGACTTCACGCACTTATTAGGCAAAGAAATAAAAAGGAAAAAAATCGGTATAATTAAAGAAGTAAGCAACTTTGATATTCAAGAAGAAGTAGAAGATTCTCTTCAAGCATCAATTGATGTTTTAAAAGATATGGGGGCAGAAGTCGTTGAAATATCTCTTCCGCATTTGAAGTACGCACTGCCTACATATTATATCGTTGCCCCGGCGGAGGCATCAGCAAACCTTTCAAGGTTTGACGGAGTCCGATATGGTCTGGTGGAAGAGGGAAAGAATCTCAAAGAAACATATGAAAAAACACGCACAACAGGGTTTGGTACAGAGGTAAAAAGAAGGATTCTCATAGGTACTTTTACGCTCTCTGCCGGATACTACGACGCATATTACTTAAAGGCATCAAGGATAAGAAGACTGATAGAACAAGATTTTGAAAAAGCATTTGAGAAAATCGATGCCCTGATTTTACCTACAACAGCAAGAACAGCGTTCAAGCTGGGCGAAATTTCAAATCCACTGGAAATGTATATGAATGATATATTTACAATACCCGTAAGCCTTGCGGGACTTCCTGCAATATCCATACCTTACGGAAATGATAGAAAAGGGCTTCCAATCGGAATGCAAATTGTTGGAAAATGGTTTAAAGAGGATGAACTTCTACAAATTGCTTCTGCGCTGGAAAACGGAGGTAAAAATGAACAGTTATAAACCAACAATAGGCCTTGAAATACATGTTCAGCTTGCCACAAAAACAAAAATTTTTTGTAACTGCTCCACTGAATTCGGGGCAGAACCCAATACAAATGTCTGCCCAATTTGCATGGGGATGCCGGGTACACTTCCAGTGCTAAACGAGAAAGTTGTTGAATACGGTACAAAATTAGGGCTTGCACTAAATATGACAATTAACAAAACCTCGACTTTTTACAGAAAAAATTATTTCTACCCTGACCTTCCAAAAGGATATCAGATAACACAATACACGATTCCTATCGCTTCTAATGGCTTCCTCGAAGTTAATACAACTAACGGAAAAAAGAAAATACATATTTTGCGTGGACATATAGAAGAAGATTCCGGAAAATCCATTCATACGGGAGACATTACAGAATCCCAATACTCTTATATCGACTTTAACAGGTCCGGTATACCTTTAATGGAAATTGTAACATACCCTGACATAGAAACTGCTGAGCAAGCCTACGAATTTTTAGTGCTACTCAGAAAAACGGTGAGATATTTGGGAGTCTCAAATGGGGATATGGAAAAAGGAGCACTGCGTTGTGATGTAAATATTTCAGTATCAAAAGGAAAAGAACTTGGAACAAAAGTAGAGATTAAAAATTTGAACTCATTCAGAAGCGTGAGAAGAGCATTAGAATTTGAAATAAAAAGGCAAGTGGAAACTCTCGAAAAAGGCGGGACAATTATTCAAGAAACGAGGCATCTCGACGAACGCACCGGAGAAACAAAGCCAATGCGAGTAAAAGAGGAGTTGAACGATTACAGGTATTTTCCCGAGCCTGATTTGCCTCCTCTTGTCCTTACTGACAAATATATAGAAAAGATTAGAAATACAATTCCTGAACTACCTGGCAATAAGGAAGAAAGGTTTATAAAAGAATTTGGCATAAATAGAGAATATGCACATGAACTTGCTTCGTCTGAAAAAATTGCGGATTATTTTGAAAATACGGTGCAAGTCACAGGTAAACCAAAAGAAACGGCAAATTACATAATGGTAATTATAATGAGCTATCTAAATGAAAAAGGGAAGAAAATAGACCAAATTACATTTAAAGCAGAGCATTTTAAAGAACTGTTCGAGCTAATCGATAATGGGACGATTTCAAAAAATATTGCAAAGAAAGTACTTGATGATTCGTTAAGAAACGGTAAGTCACCAAAAACAATTGTAAGGGAAGAAGGGCTTGTGCAGATCACAGATACCGATGCAATTGAGAGTGTTATAAATGAAATAATAGAAGAAAATCCAAAACCGGTTTCTCAGTTCTTAAATGGCAAGACGCAAGTAATAGGTTTTCTTGTTGGCCAGATAATGAAAAAAACGAAAGGAAGAGCAAATCCAAAAATTGTTTCTAAAAAACTCATAGAAAAGTTAAACAGTATGAAATGAAAAAGTTTCTTGCCGTTCTGCTTACAATTTTAGTGCTTATTCCCATAATAAGCAGCGTAAAAGCGGTATCGCCTTCGGTAAAAATGAAAGGAATCTGCATTCATGGAGAAGATATATATACTGAGGGTGCAGTAAATGTTGTGCGAAAATTGAAAGAATTTGGTTACAACACAATTTTTTTACTTATCAAAAATCCAAACGGGGAAGTTTACTACAAAAGTAATTTTATGCCCGTAAAGTATCCGATTTTAAGCAAAACGATAGAAGCGGCACACCAAGAGGGAATGAAAGTATTCGTTTATTTCCCTGTATTTATGGATAAAAATTACGGAGACATACATCCAAAAGAGCAAATGGTAAGGGTCAACGGAACAAGAAATAGTTACTACATATCACTTCTAAGCGATAATTATTTTCAATATTTAAAAAGGTTCTTGTCAGAACTTTCCCTATTTGACATTGACGGTATTGTATTTGACTACATACGTTTTCCAAATGGAAGCTATGATTTTTCAAACGCATTTGAATCACTTGCCCTGCAGAAAGGCATAGATTTTGACTCCGTCAAAGATATAGCATACAAAACATTTATAAACCCTGTGGATTGGAAGTCATTGTTTTATAAATACAATACGGATAAAAACGTCAAAAAATGGACTGACTTGAGAATACAAATTGTTCAGAATGAATCCTATATATTGAAAAGCTATGTAAACGCATTGAACCCGCATATTCGGACAGGGGCTTTTGTTGTAGCAAGAGGGCTTCAGTATAAAATCGGGGAAACAGAAGATATTAAAAAAACTTACGAATATGAAATTACAAACTTTGGGCAATCACCGAATGCGTTTTCAAAATTAGATTTCGTTATACCTATGGTATATTTAAATAGCCTCAAGGAAACTCCTCAATATACCGCAGAGGTTGCGGATAAAATGAAAAACAGTGGAAATAAAACAGTCTACATAGCAGTAAATCCTTATGGCATATCGGCAAGCGATACAGAAAAAGAACTTTTCTACGCGTTTACCCGTGCAAATGGTGCTGTTC
>WFSP01000017.1 GCA_015485995.1 Caldisericales bacterium
AAACTAAAGGAGAGGAAACAGAATGATAAACTAAAATCTCTATCTTCAAATATTCCAAATAATACTCCTATGAAAAAGAATGATTTCGTATATAATTTTAGTGAGGCAACTAAATGATATTTCGTATAGAAAATTAAATGAGGCAACACGTTAAGCCTATATAAAACAATGAAATTCTATATTTTTATATTCTATTGACTTTTTAAATGATTTTGATATACTATTCCAAATTTATATTCAAAAAATAAAAGGAGGTATAGAGATGAGAAGAAGAAAGTTATTAACGATGCTTGTTTCACTGCTTCTTGTAACTGCGCTTTTTGGCACAGTTTTAACAGGATGTGGTGGAAGCAAACCTGCATCTGAGAAAGCGGCAGAGCCGATTAAAGTTGGGGGTGTTGCTCCTGTAACAGGTCCTGCGGCAACTTTTGGAAAATCCACAAAACAAGGTTATGAAATGGCCCTGGAGGAGTGGAATGCGAAAGGTGGAGTGTTGGGTAGAAAGGTGGAAATGGTTTTTGAGGATGATAAGGCCGATCCGACGGAAGCTGCAAATGCATTTTCAAAACTTATTAACGACAACCACGTTGTTGCAATTGCTGGTTCTGTTACAAGCTCTTGCTCACTTGCCGGAGCACCGATTGCGCAGCGCGCGGGAATCCCTATGATTACGCCTACGTCTACAAACCCAAAAGTAACCGAACAAGGAGAGTATATTTTTAGGGCTTGCTTTATCGACCCGTTTCAGGGGACAGTTGCAGCAAAATTTGCCAGCAATAGTTTAAAGGCAAAGACAGCTGGAGTTATTTACGATATCGGTCAGGATTATAACACAGGACTTGCTGAGTTCTTCAAAAAAGGTTTCGCTGAACTTGGTGGAAAAGTTGTTTCTTATGAAGGTTATCCGGATGGGACAACTGATTTCAATGCTCAGCTTACAAAAATTCTTGAGCAAAAGCCTGATGTAATCTATTCTCCGAATTATTACAATGATGATGGCCTTATTGCAAAACAGGCACGTTCGCTTGGATTTACAGGCCCGATTTTAGGCGGAGACGGATGGGATTCTCCTGACCTCGTGAAGATTGGCGGAGACGCAGTAAATAATTGTTATTTCACCAACCATTTCTCCAAAGACGATAAACGTTCAGAGGTGCAGAATTTCGTAAAAAAATACACGGATAAATACGGCGAAGCACCCGATGCACTTGCTGCCCTTGGGTATGATGCAATGAACATTCTTCTTACTGCAATTCAGAAAGCTGGTTCAACCGATGGAGTAAAGATTAAAGATGCTATGAAAGATATTGATTATCAGGGCGTAACAGGGCATGTTAAGTTCGATAAGAACAGAAACCCCGTAAAGAGTGCTGTTGTTCTCAAAATAGAGAACGGCAAGCAGGTATATGTAACGACTATTAACCCGTAAATACGGTTTGAATGAACTGAGGGGCCATAATGCCCCTCAGACTTGGAGGAGGAACGAATGAGTGGAATTTTTAACCTACAACAGGTAATTAATAGCATACAACTTGGCAGTATATATGCACTGATCTCTATCGGATATACGCTTGTGTATGGAATTATTAAGCTTATTAACTTTGCACACGGTGATTTCTATATGATTGGTGCCTATGCGGCTTACTTTGCCGTGATATTTTCCGCGGCAAGGAAGGAACATCCAAACGTTATTATTGTGCTTTTAATAAGTATGACAGCAGGTGCAATAGTTGCTTTTCTTTCGAACCGTATTGCATACAGGCCTTTGAGATATAAGCCGAGGCTTTCTGCTCTTATCACTGCAATAGGTGTTTCAATGTTCCTTGAATATACATCCTCTGCAATTCCTGCAGTAGGGCCTTCTTACAGAGCATTTCCTCAGAGCCAGCTAATACCAGAAAGAACTTATCATATGTGGGGTGCAGTGCTGACTAATTATCAAATTGTAAATATAGTTATTGCCGTAACGCTAATGATTATTTTAACTTATATTGTCCAGCACACACGCATCGGTATGGCAATGAGGGCTTCAGCTCAAGACAAAGATGCCGCTAGCCTTATGGGAATAGATATCGAAAAAATTATTGATTTCACTTTTATTATAGGTGGCGCATTGGCCGGGGCAGCAGGGCTTCTTACAGGTATTACATACCCGAGGATTAACCCTTATATGGGAATTATTCCGGGGCTAAAAGCATTTATTGCCGCAGTGCTCGGGGGAATTGGAAGTGTACCCGGGGCAATGCTCGGAAGCTATATAATGGGCTTTGCCGAGGTGTTTGGGATGGCAATTAACTCTATTCTCGGAGAGGGTATTGCGTATGCAATTCTGATACTTGTTTTAATATTCTTGCCTCAGGGAATTTTGGGCAAGAAAACAGGAGAAAAAGTATGAGTGGAAAAAATAGCATTATGCAAAATATAGTCCGGTTTCTTAAGAGCAGAAACGGCAAAATTCTTATAGGTACCTTTATATTTTGGTTAATTCTGTACCCTTTAAATAAATTTAACGTTATGAACAATTACTGGATGCATGTCGTAAATGTATCGCTTATATTTGTAATTCTTACTGTAAGTCTGAATCTTATCAATGGTTTTACCGGGCAATTTTCTATAGGCCATATGGGTTTTGCTGCGGTTGGTGCGTACACGGCTGCAACACTTACAACCCTTGTATGGAAAGTTCCCTCTCATGGTATTGTTGCGTATACAGCGTTTATCGGTGCTTTGCTGTTGGGTGGTATTGCCGCAGCGTTTATCGGTTTTCTTATAGGGCTTCCCACTTTAAGGCTAAGGGGTGATTATCTTGCTATTGTTACCCTTGCGTTTGGGGAAATCATTCGTGTAATCATAAACAGTATCGACTTTGTTGGAGGGCCGAGAGGAATTCCCGGAATACCGCGGTTTTCAACGTTCACAGTGGTTGTCGTAGTAACAGTTTTGTCTGTAATTATTATGAAAAATGTCATATATTCTTCCATAGGGAGGGCGCTTCTTTCCATAAGGGAAGACGAAGTGGCGTCAGAACTTGTTGGTGTTGATACGACAAGATACAAGGTACTTGGCTTTACAGTAGGTGCTTTTTTCGCAGGAATAGGTGGCGGGCTTCTTGCTCACCTCGTTCAGTATATTAATCCCCTTCAATTTGGATTTATGGCAACAATATATGTACTCATTATGGTGTATATTGGCGGAGTAGGCAGTATTAGCGGTTCGATAGTTGCAGCAATCGGACTTACATTCCTTTCGGAAGGTTTGAGGTTTGGACTTGATAAACTTAATTCAGTAACGCCTTTTCCTGTTGGCCCTGAATGGAGGATGGTGATATATTCAGTGCTTCTTGTTGCCACTATGCTGTACAAAACAAACGGGCTTATGGGTGATAGGGAATTTGAAGTATTAATTCCTGAAGAGGAGGATGAAAATGCCAAACACAGCGCTTAAAGTAGATCATGTTACACATTATTTCGGGGGCCTGCGTGCCGTGCATAATTTCCATATGGAACTTCCCCAAGGGGTAATCTGGGGACTTATCGGCCCAAATGGTGCGGGCAAAACAACAATATTTAACCTTATTACAGGTGTTTACACGCCGACTGAAGGCAAGATTTATTTCAGGCATAACAAGCATGGTAATGAAGTGACAGAAGATATAACGAGATATAAACCTCATACGATTGTTTCAAAAGGTATTGCAAGAACTTTCCAGAACTTGCGTGTATTTAATAATCTTACCGTTCTGGATAATATACGTATTGCGGGACATTTTAGAATACAATACGGATTGTATGATTCCGTAGTGAGAAATAGGAAGTTTAAAGAGGAAGAAATTAAATTGCGAGAAGAAGCAATGAAACTGCTCGAGATGTTTAACTTGCACAGCAGGGCTTATACACTTGCAAAAGGATTACCATACGGCGAACTAAGAAGGCTTGAAATTGCAAGGGCACTTGCTACGCACCCTTTACTTCTCCTTCTTGATGAACCGGCTGCCGGAATGAATCCGAAGGAAACGGAAGAACTTATGGATATGATTCGTTGGATTAAAAAAGAATTTAACTTAACGATTTTCCTTATAGAACATCATATGAAGTTTGTTATGGGAATTTGTGAGAGGATAAAGGTAATGGATTTTGGAGAGACTATCGCCGAAGGAACACCTGAAGAAGTGAGTAATAATCCGAAGGTGATTGAGGCATATTTGGGGAGGAAAAAATAAAATGCTTGAAATAAGAGATTTAGTCGTTTCATATGGGGCAATTAAAGCTTTGAAAGGCATCTCGTTTCATATAAAGCCGGGAGAAATTGTTACATTGATTGGTGCAAACGGTGCAGGCAAGACAACTACTCTGAGAACAATTTCCGGACTTTTGCGTGCACAGGAGGGACATATATTTTTTATGGGGGACGAGATAACAAATAGGCCTCCGTATAAAATTGTCCAGATGGGTATAACGCATGCCCCTGAGGGAAGAAGAGTTTTTCCAGACTTAACCGTAAGAGAAAATCTTGAGCTTGGCGCCTGGACATTAAAAGATAAGAAACTAAAAAAGGATAAGATTGAAAGTGTATTTGAGCTTTTTCCGCGTTTGAAGGAGAGGCAAAAACAGTCAGCTGGGACTCTATCCGGCGGAGAACAGCAGATGCTTGCCGTTGGACGTGCACTTATGGCAGAGGCACAGCTCGTTCTGCTTGACGAGCCGTCTATGGGGCTTGCCCCGATGCTTGTCGAAGAAATTTTCAATGTTTTAAAAAGAATAAATGAGGAAGGTAAAACAATTCTTCTTGTGGAGCAGAATGCTGAAATGGCACTTCAACTTGCAAATTACGCCTATGTACTCGAGGTCGGTAATATTACGATGGAGGGGAATGCAAAAGACCTCTTAAAAGACCCGAAGGTAAAGGCGGCTTATTTAGGCGCATAAAAGCAAATGGTATATGGAAGGAAACTTTACCTGCATGATGGTTAAACAACCGCGGGTTTTTTGCTGATTATTTTTTCTTTCCATGTACCTTTTTTAAACCAGAAGTATGCAGCAATCGCTATAATTACATTACTCACCACCATTGCGTAGAAAATGCCGTTCGGCCCTATCCGTTGTTTTATTGCCCAGAAATATGCAAGCGGTATTCTGATTCCCCATAATCTGGTAGTATTTAACACAAGAATTGGTGTTGTGTGTCCTGAACCGCTGAACGCTGCGTTAAATGCAAACATTATACCAAAGAACGGAACGGAATAAGATGCTATACGAAACAAATCGGCACCTACTTTTATTACCTCCGGGTCGTTGATAAAAAATTTGACGATGTATCCTCCGAACAAAAAAGTCAGCGTAGCCCCGCTGAAAAGTGTAATCGCGACAATTTTTACTGTTTCCCATACAACACGCTCTGCCCGTTCGGTATTATCGGCTCCGAGGTTTTGCCCTACCATTACGGTTGCCGCCTGGGAAAATCCCATTGCCGGCATATTCAAAAGGGAAATAATTCTGTTTCCTATTCCGAATGCACTGATAACTGCGGATCCGAACAAATTTACTATGCTTATAAGAAGGGTAAATCCGAGAGAAGTTGCCATTTGGCCGAAAGATAGAGGCAAACCAATCTTAAATATTTTGTTTGTAATTTTCCAGTTTATTGTTAAGTCGTTGCGTTTCAGGCGAATTTCACTTTTATCGGAGAATAGGTATCTAAAACCGAGGAACATTGCAAGCACTCTTGCGAGGTCTGTTGCAATTGCCGCACCCGTTACCCCCATTTTTGGCATCCCTATCCCGAAAATCATCAAAGGATCCAGTATGGCATTAAGGATTAAGGAAAAGGTAATAATTTTCATAGGAGTTACCGTATTCCCTCTTCCCTGTACAATCCCCTGGAAGCTCATATAGGCAAACATAAACGGTAGCCCGATGAATATCATACGCATATAATGAAGTGTCGGTAAGAATGCATCATTCGGAGTATGTAGCAATTTTAAAACGGGTATGGCAGTAACGTATCCGATAATCCCTAATGTTATACCTAATACTATCATTAAAGTAATTGTTGTTCCTGCCGCTTTTGCAGCATCTTCTTCTCTCTCTGCACCTGTAAATTGCGCGACGAGCGTTGAACCACCCACGGATATGCCCATTGAAAAAGCGATAAGTACAAAGGCCACATTAAATGTGATAGTTGGTGCAGTAAGTGCCGCTTTTCCAACTTTGCCAAGCCAGAATGCATCTACGAGGTTGTAGAGAGTTTGAACAAGATTTGCAATCATCACAGGAAAACCCAATATGATTAGTTCCTCTAAAATATTGCCGTTTAAAAGGTCAGGTTTTCTTTTTAACATCCGTATGGCGCGTTGCATCTTATTCATAGCAAATCATTATAACACAAAATTAAATATAGAGAATGTTATATATAAGAACTTAAACAATTAGGGTTTTTCATAAGGGAGAATTCTGGACACTAACCTTGATAATTCTATTAGAAAACCTCCCGGAAAAATGGTAGAAGAAATATGAAAGGGCGTTAATCTGTTTTTATTTGAAAAACTCCGTGTTGCCTCATTTAATTTTCTATACGAAATATCATTTAGTTGCCTCACTAAAATTATATACGAAATCATTCTTTTTCATAGGAGTATTATTTGGAATATTTGAAGATAGAGATTTTAGTTTATCAT
>WFSP01000018.1 GCA_015485995.1 Caldisericales bacterium
AAACTAAAGGAGAGGAAACAGAATGATAAACTAAAATCTCTATCTTCAAATATTCCAAATAATACTCCTATGAAAAAGAATGATTTCGTATATAATTTTAGTGAGGCAACTAAATGATATTTCGTATAGAAAATTAAATGAGGCAACACGTACTGTAGCCCTATTTTCTTGCGATAGTGACTAATATTTAATGACTGTCCCGGAAAAGATAGTTTTAATTTCATTTTCCGATTTAATTAATAAACCCCCGCTTGCGCTTACTCCAAGTACCGTTCCCTCTATGATTCCTTTGCCTTTAATTATTACGCTTTTATTTAAAAAGATTAGATGAGTATTATAAAAATTTACAAAAGGTGTAAAGCCTTTGCTTAGGAATATTTTCCAATATTTCTCCTGCTCGCTTAAAATTTCTTTTAGCAATATATTTTTATTTAATGATACCCGACTTTTTAGTGAAACAGAAATGTCTTTTATTGCTTTTGGAATATCGTTTTCGACATTTATCCCAATCCCTACAATTGCTGTTTTATTTGTAATAGTGGTTAATATTCCCCCAAGCTTTTTGCCATTTAAGTATATATCATTCGGCCATTTCACTTTTATCCCATGAATGTGTTTTTCAAGGGTACGTACAATAATAATGGAGATGAATAAAGATAGCGGTTTTGTCCCGGAAAAGGAAATTACTTCTGTAAACCATAATCCTCCATCCGGGGAGAACCATTTTCTTCCCATTTGTCCGTAGCTTTTATCTTGTATTTCAGAGGTGATGATAAATGGGGGGGAGAATGAATGAGCTATTTTTTTTGCTACGTCCATTGTTGACCCTGTTTTCTTTAAATGTAAATAGACATCGAATAACATATAGCAATTATACCAAAAAATTAGATTGAGAAAATAAATGTAATAAACGATAAAAACCTCTTTGACTAATTCACATTTTATATTATCATTAAAGTATGATTAGTGTGGCAATAATAATAGCAAGTGATACAAGGAGTAAGGGCCTTAATAGAGACGAAACTGTGCCTGTGTTAAAAGACTTCATAGAAAGGCAAGGATGGACTTTGTTAGGCCATAGTATAATTCCGGATGAGATTGAACTACTTAAAAAAGAAATGATTTATTATGCTGACATCAAGAAAGCAGACCTTATACTCACAAGCGGGGGAACTGGATTCTCTAATCGTGACGTAACTCCGGAGGCAACAAAAGCTGTAATAGAAAAGGAAACTCCGGGTTATCCAGAGGCAATGAGAATGAAAACCTATGATATTACCCCATTGTCTATTCTCTCAAGGGCAACTGCTGGCATAAGGGGAGAAACCCTGATAATAAATTTACCTGGCAATCCAAAAGGTGCCATTGAATGTTTAGAAGTAATAAAAGAAGCAATTTTTCATGGAATAGAAATTATACAAGGGAGGATGGGGACCGATGGAAGAACAGCTGAGAAAATTAAACAAAATAGAAGGAGTTAGAGGAAGTGCAATTGTAAGTAATGAAGGACTTATGGTAATATCACTGCTCCCTTCTGATATAGATTCCGACGCGGTCGCGGGTATGTGTGCCAGTAATTTTAGAAACAGCACTACTGTTGCTAAGATGCTTAACACAGGAAAAACAAGAAGGGTAATTATTGAAACGGAGTCTTCATTTATTATATTTGCTAATATAGGGAATGGATTCCTTGCGGTAATTTCTGAAAAAGAAACAAATTTGGGTTTATTAAGAATAAGAATTGATAAAACTGTTCGGGAAATTAAAACCAAGCTGTTAGAAGAATAGTCTAAATATAAACCTTTTTTCTGTTTAGGATTTCAAGGGAAAGTAATGCCGCGCCAATAGCACCTGCATCGTTCTTTAGTGTGCCTCTAACTATGGATATGTTTTCAAAGAATAATGGAAGTGCAAATTGTGATATTTTATTTGTTACTTTTTTAAATATGAAATCGGAGTTCATTACCCCTCCGCCGAATATAAGAATTTCCGGGTTAAAAATATTTATCAGGCTGCCACTTATTCGTGCAAGGTAATGCGAAGCATTTTCTATTGCTTCTAATGCTAAACTATCACCTTTTTGTGCATAGTAAACAATTTTTTCGGCCGTGATTTTATCAATTTCAGACTTTCTTGTTTTTAGCCGATTCCTTACGTAACGTTCTATTCCTTTTCCCGATGCAATTGTTTCTATACATCCTCTTTTGCCGCAGCTACATTTTAAACCGTTCTCCTTTGCTGTAATATGGCCAAATTCTCCGGCAAAACCATCTCTCCCGGTGTACAGTTTTCCGGAGAGCATAATTGCACCGCCTATCCCTGTGCCTACGGATATAAAAATCCCGTCCTTGTATTTCTTCATTACTCCTACCCTACTTTCTCCAAACAGAGCTACGTTAACGTCGTTTTCTATGTATACAGGTTTTTTTATAATTTTTTCAAGTTTGCTTTTTAAAAAAAAGTGTTCAATCTCTCCAAGATTTGTAAGAAAGGCTGCTTCTCCTCTTTTATGATCGATCATTCCTGCCATACCTATTCCAACTGCATCGTATTCTTTGCCTAAAAAAGAAATTCCAGAGATGATTTTTTTGATAATATCATTTTTATTTTTTATTTTGCCAGTTTTGATTTTGTGCGATTTTTCTATATTGCCATTATTTAGAAAGACGAAATTAATTTTGGTTCCACCAAAATCAACTCCTATCGCCCTGTTCTTTGCCGTAATCCCATTTGTTAGATTCATTTTTCTCTGAATTTTTTTACAAGTTTCTGTGCTGTAGGTGTTGCGGCAAGCCCTCCTTCTGCTGCCGTTTCTTTCAAAGAAGGAGGCATCTTTTCTCCTATCCTTTTCATAGCAAGAACTACTTCGTCAAACGGTATTACAGTTTTTATGCCTGCAAGTGCCATTTCAGCGGATGAAATGGCATTAAAAGCTGCGTTAACGTTTCTTTTTATGCATGGTACCTCTACATAACCTCCCACGGGGTCGCATACGAGCCCAAGCAGGTTTTTCATTGCAAATGCCGCTGAGCTTTCAATTGCATCCATATCGTTTGTAAATAAAGATGTAATTGCAGCTGCAGCCATAGAAGATGCAGACCCGATTTCTGCTTGGCACCCATGCCTTGCGCCGGACAAGCTTGCGATATTTGCAATTATATCACCTACCCCTCCCGCAACGAAAAGTGCGTCAATAACTTTGTCGTCAGGGGCACTTTTAAACTTAGCAATAGATAATAGTGTGCCTGGTAGAGCGCCGCATGCGCCTGCAGTAGGTGCTGCAACGATTCTTCCCATACAGGCATTCATTTCTGAAACAGCGAGGCTGTTGTAAATAACTTCAGTAAATTCGCTACTTATCAAATGGTTTGTTAACTGGGAAACCTTGAATGCCCCTCCATTGGTAAGCCCTGTCCTTGAAACGTTTACTTTTTTAATTCCATCGTTTATTGATTCCCGCATTGCACTTAATCTTAATTTCATTTTATTTTCTGTTTCAGGTACTGAAATTTCCTGATTTAAAGCTTCATACTCTTTTAAAAATTCGGGTAATGTTTTAGAACTTTTAACTACTTGTTCTCTAAGTGATGCAAATGTTTTAAATTTTATTCGTTTTTTAATCATCGCAACCTCTTTAGTTTTATTACATCTTTAATATGCGTGTGTTTCTTTATTTTTTTCGCTTCAATATCAGGAAAGTCATTGTCAAGTTTTATTACGGCAAGCGCTTCGCCTATGGATGAATCACGTTCAACATCCATAGAAGCGATATTTATACTACTTTTTGCTATAATTTCGGTGATGTAAGCAACAATTCCAGGAACATCATCTGCTACAACAATAAGGGTGCTATGTTTTCCCGATATTTTTACCGGATACCCGTTGATATCAATGATTTCTACTTTACCTCCGCCTATTGATTTACCGATGATATAAAACCTATTTTTTCCTGATTGAAAAATAATTTTTGCAGAATTCTCCGGTAAATTATCCTCTATGCCTGCCCAATTTATTTTAAATTTTAAATTTTGCTTTTGTGCCTGCTCGTAAGAGTTCAAAATTCTTTGATCATCTGGCATAAATCCTAGTAAACCACCTGAAATTGCTAAATCTGTTCCGTGCCCCTTTCCTGTTTCGGAAAAAGAGTTGTACAGATCGATTTGTACGAAATCAAACGGTTTATTGTATATTTTCTTTGCAAAATAGCCAATACGTGCGGCGCCTGCCGTATGAGAGCTGGAAGGGCCTATCATTATTGGCCCTATTACGTCAAAGATTGCCATAATTCTTTCTCCAATTTTTCATATTTATATATTACTATAAAATTCTTACTTAGCAAGTATTTGACATACTCCCCATTAATAAATTAAGGGGATTCTGGCTTTAAAGCGATAGCTGCTGGCAGATAGCCAGTCTTGCACCGTCTATGCCGAGGGTTGATGCCCCACCCTGCAAATGTTTATGGCGGCGTTTAAGTCCCTTGAGTGCTTTGTATGGCACTTAGGACACCACCATTCTCTTGTTTTTAAGTCCAGTTTTTCTAAAGCATATCCACACTTAGAACAGGTTTTAGAGGAAGGGAAAAATCTGTCTATCTTGATTAGGTTTGTTTTATACTCTAAGATGTTTATAAACTCGGTGAAGGCAGCTTTATCTTTCTACCCCATAGCTTTTGCATAGCTTTAATGTTTAAGTCTTCTATTGCAACATAACTATAGTTCTTGGCCATACTGTTCGAAAGCTTATGGAAGTAGTCCCTTCTTGCATTGACCATCTTGATATAGAGTTTTGCTAATTTTCTCTTGGCTTTTTTGTAGTTGTTAGAGCCTTTTTGCTTTTTAGATAGACTTCTTTGAAACTCTCTAAGTTTGTATAAATACTTAAGATAATGTCTTGGAGATTCAATTTGCGTCCCATCTGAAAGAGTTAGAAAGGTTTTTAATCCAAAATCAATACCCACGATTTTGCCCGATATAGCATTGATTTTTTGATACTCTTTTTCTATTGAAACACAAATATAATAATCCCCTACATTATCTTTTTTGACGGTTATGGTTTTTATCTTGCCGTCTATCGGTCTTGAAAGCCAAAATTTAAACTTATAGCCACTAAACCAGATAGTGTCGCCTTCTATCTTGTATCCTGCTTGCTTTAGAGTATAACTTTTGTATTTGGAGATTTTTTAAAAGAGGGCGGGGATGTTTTGATTTTCCTCTTTTTGTTTTTAAAGAATAACTTAAAAGTGCCTTGCCCCCATTTGTGAGACTTTTTTAATGAGAGAGTTTTACTTCTGCTCATATTATAGCAAGACTCCTTTCGAACTCAATAGGTGTTTTGTAGTTTAAGCTGCTATGAGGCCTTTCACTGTTATAGAAG
>WFSP01000019.1 GCA_015485995.1 Caldisericales bacterium
GGATTTGGATGATCTGTTCTACTGTAAACTTCTTTCTTTTCATTCTTTTCATCACTCTCCTTTCCTAATTTAGTTTTAATACAAATTACAATTTAATCATCTGATTACAAATCCTCTCATTATATCTGTCTCATATTTGGGGAGCAGGGCACATTGACTCACTGTTATTCTCTATTGTTTCTCTGAACCCTCTGTCTTTCTTTATCTCGCCAAAACGTGCCAGATGAAGGGATGTGCTGTCAAGAAAATAACAGAAGAGTTGTTTGAACATATTCCTTATGGGGATACCCTTTTTATTCTTCCTTATACTTCCGAAGTATCTCTCTATGATGGGGTATATCCCAATTCCTGAAAGGTACTTTACAAAGAGCAGCAATCCTGCCCTATCAGTCAATGTCTCATCTGTCTCTTCAATGCTGTGTATCTTTATGGCTTTGGTGGAGTGTTTGCTGTTCATTCTATTGTAATCCTCCTTGTTTGAATGTATTTATCTGTTTCACCCAATGGATGAAGTACTTTTTTATCCTTATATACACAACAATTATATATCATATCAGTATTTTATCAAAGAAAACGCATTACCTACAAAGCATATTTAATTATTATTTGTCAAATAATAATTAAATGCTACAATTAAAACATGATAAGAGTGAATAAAAAATTTTTCGCTGTTTTATCTATATTTATAATCATTTCTGCAATTTCATTAATCGGAATTGCAAAGACAACAGCACCAAAGAAGAACAAAACTTTAGAATTAGAAAATAAAATAAGGGCAGACGAAACCCTCAATATTACGAAAGCAAAAGATTTCTTTTCACTAAGTTATAATGGAGTCCCGCAAATTAACATAGAAAAATACAAACTTATTATTGACGGACTTGTTAAAACCCCACTCTCCTTTAGTTATAATGACCTCCGAAAATTACAGCACAAAGAGGAAACTGAAACTTTAACCTGTATTGCATTAGTTAGCGCAAAAGGTATATGGAAAGGAATACCATTGAAAGTTATTCTCAAAAAAGCCGGGGTTAAAAAAGAGGGAGCTTATGTAATTTTTTATGCCGCCGACGGATATTCTTCTGCAATTCCTCTTAAAAATGCCATTAAAAGTAATGTGATTCTTGCAACAGAATTAAACGGGGAAGTACTTACTCCGGAACACGGCTTTCCTCTAAGGCTTGTATATCCCGGCTATTATGGATATAAATGGGTAAAATGGATAAACCGCATAAAAATAGTAAATTTTGAATATAAAGGATATTGGGAGAGTAAAGGCTATTCCAATGAAGCAAGCATAAAACCTTAGAAGATTACAATCTGAATAACTAAAAACGCATAAATTTATACACAAAAGTATATTCTCTCAAAATTATATCAACTTTGCCCATTTTTCTATTGACTGAATGTAAAAATAGGATTATATTTATAAAGATAATAATATTAGGAGGGCATAAATGAATCTTAATAAACATAAAAAAGATATAAAGAAAAAGAATCTCCGTAAGAGGAGTGGTTTTTCCATAGTAATTGTGCCACATTACCAGGGAAAAACTAAAAGAATTGAAATTACCTCCAATAAGATTTATTTAAGTGCCTTATCTGTCGTTATCATAATTGCATTTATAGGTGCTCTCTTTTTTTCTTATAAAAGCTTAAATAGCAAAGTAGCCCAATTCAAAGGGATGAAGATGGATGCGGTACTTACTGCACAATCAAAAGAATTACAGGCTGCCCAAAATCAGCTCTCGCAAACAAAAGCAGAACTTGACTCCTTAAAACAATATGTTGTTTACCTTTCCAGTTTGGAAAAAGAAGTAAGAGATTCCCTTAAACTTGGCGATTCTAAAGTAAGCCTCGACTATGTATTAAACCGAACACCAAAAGCAAAGTTAGAGTCTACGGATAAGCTTCCGGAAAATATTGCACAGCTACTATCAGAAGAATCAAACACCACTCAACTCGCCGAAGAAAGATCAAAAACACTTCATACTTTAAAGGGCGCAGCAGATGAATATAATGTCTTACTCGCAGAAACTCCTAACACTTGGCCCCTTAAAGGCTATATTTCTTCACCTTTCGGGTGGCGTCCAAACCCATTTGGCGGCTCAGGATGGGAATTCCACAAGGGCATTGACATATGTGCTTATTACGGTGCACCTATAAGAGCTACTGCTGACGGAAAGGTGGAATATGCAGGATGGTTTGGCGGATATGGAAACTTCGTGAAATTATACCACCGCGACGGAATTGAAACATGCTACGGACATATGGAAAAAGTAGCAGTAAAAGCCGGTGAACATGTAAAAAAGGGACAGGTTATAGGATACGAAGGTTGTACTGGCTTATGTACAGGCCCACACCTTCACTATGAAGTGCGCATAAACGGAACAGCAGTTAACCCAATCAAATATCTACCATAGGAGGTAAAAACAAATGGCATTTGGAGCAAAAAAAGAAACAGGAACACAGAGAAACATTAACACAACAGATCAATCAGTATTAGCAAAAGATGTTACAGTAAAAGGCGACATTGTTTGCGAGGGCCTTCTCAGAATTGAAGGCAAAGTAGAAGGTGCAATAAAAGGTAATGGAGAGATTACAATTGCAGAAGGCGCGGACTTAAAAGCAGACGTAGAGGGCAGAAAAATTGTTGTTCTTGGCAAAGTGGAAGGAAATATTAAAGCAAAAGAGAGTGTAGAACTCATATCCTCAGCACACGTATTCGGAGATGTTACAACAGATAAAATTTCAATTGAGGAAGGCGCAATATTTACAGGAAAATGTATTACTAAAGTCCCGGAAAAACCACTATCTTCGGAACCAAAGAAAGAAGAGAAAAAAGGTGTATCAAAATAGGCTTCAAGCAGGAGAAATTTTATTAAAAGAAATTACTAAAAGAGGCATTGGTAAACGTGCCTCTTTTTTATTTGCCGTGCCACGCGGAGGTGTAGAAACAGCATTCCCAATTGCACAAGGCCTTAAAAAACCTATCGTTCCTATAATAGTGCATAAAATCCCCGCCTCATTCAACAAAGAGCTTGCGATAGGTGCCGTTTCAATCTTCGGAGATTCTTACCTTAGCAATGTTGCAGAAACAGAAGAGAGTACATATGTGGGAAAAGCAGTAAAAGAAACATTAAAAGAAGTGAAAAAACGGTTTAAAAAGTACGGTGTAGAATTTAACTTTGATAAAATAAAAGAAAAAGAAGTGATTCTCGTAGATGACGGAATTGCAACAGGCGCAACACTCTTTCTCGCTGCAAAAGGACTTTTAAAATTTAATCCCTCGCAAATTTATACAATAGCCCCCATTGCCTCTACTGACGGAGCTAAATTACTTTCGTCTGTCTCCGAGGTCATTTCCCCTATCATAGACAGGGATTTCGTTGCAGTATCACAATATTATATACAATTTTCCCAACTCAGTGAAAAACAGACACTCGGTTATATTCAGGAAAGTTCAAAGTTTGCAACAACAGGCACGTGATCCGAAGGCCTTTTAAGTTTTCTGTAGGAAGTTTTAATCTCACAGTTTTTGGCTTTTTCGGCAATAGGTGTTGTCGCAAGAATATAATCTATACGCATGCCTTCGTTTTTCCTAAATGAACCCCCTCTGTAATCCCACCAGGTAAAAGCTTTTTCCTTAGAAAATTTTCTAAAAATGTCCGTAAGCCCAAAATCCATAAGCCTATGCAAAGCTTCTCTTTCCTCTTTCAAAAAACCTACGGCATTCTGAAGAAGCTCAGCATCCCATACATCGTTTTCTTCTAGTGCCACATTAAAATCACCGCATAGCACAATATTTTCAAGGGAAGAATGATTGCTTGTTAAATAGTTTGTCATTTTTTCAAAAAACTCAAGTTTAAAGAAAAATGGGTCTTCCCCCTTGTCTGCCCCTCTCGGATAGTACCCATTTATAATCGTTACATCGTTAACCACAAGCTCCATTGTCCTTTTCTGGCCATTTGTATCAAATAAGTCAGTTTTTACATCCTTAAATGGCAGTTTGGAAAGTATGGCAACTCCATTATACGACTTCTGGCCAGAGAAAACTGCAAAGTATCCCTCTTTCTTAAAGCTATCCAGAGGGAAGTCCTTATCCTGCGCTTTAGTTTCCTGAATGCATAGCAGATCAGGCTTTTCTTCTTGTAAAAACTTCTCTACGTGCTCAATCCGCACTCGAATCGAGTTTACGTTCCATGTCGCTATTTTCATTTTTCACCCTCTTATTGTATTATACTTAATAACGGAGGCAAACAAAATGAAAGCAAGTTTAAGATTTAGGTGGATAATGTGGGCAATACTTATGGGAGGAGGGATAATTCTCTCCATTATTACAGATTTCGTCTTATGCAAGCATAATTTTAACATAAACTTTTACTGGGAAGGCAGGCTTTTCGGGATTGCCTTAATTTTACTCTCTATGCTGATTTCCAGAAATACAGGGAAAACTCTTGCAAAATACGGACGCAAAGGAGATATTCCCAAGCTTGAAACAAATACTCTTGTAAGAAATGGAATGTACTCTTGTATGAGGCATCCAATGCACTTCGGACTTATGCTCATACCGTTTGGTATCGCTTTTTTGATGAATTCCTTTTCTTATGTTTGTGTTTATGCCCCAATCACAACAGTAGTTATCATCGTTATGGTAAAAACAATTGAAGAAAGAGAAGCGCTTGCAAAGTTTGGAGCAGCCTATGAAGAATACGAAAAAGAAGTTCCCGCTTTTAACCTGTCGCCAAGATGTATAGCAAAGTTATTTCACTGCTGCAAATAGCATTTTTTATAATAGCATTCTCCATAATATACGGGCTTTACAAACTCATTGATAAGACCTCTCCTTTTTGGGCATTTGTCATAGCCGCAGTGCTTGTGCTTACACTATTCTATATGTATTTCATAGAACCTAATATGCTCACTTTGACACACATAGATTTAAAATTTCAAGATTACCCTCTTGACAAGCCCACCAAAATTTTACAGTTATCCGATTTACACTACGACGATAACGGCATTATTTACAAAAAAACTACAAGCACGATAGAAAAAGAAAACCCTGATATTATTGTAATTACAGGAGATTTTATAGGCGAAAGAAGAAATGAAAAGGTTGTAAATTTCTGTAAACAATTAGTAGGGCTTGAAAGGCCCATATATGCGATTATGGGTAATTGGGACCATAAGTACCCTGGTGGCATAAAAGAACTAAAAAAAGTACTTTCCGAATTAGGCATCACGGTTCTTATAAATTCAAATGTAGAAATATCCCCTCGTTTCCATATTGCAGGTACTGATGACCCATATTTCGGATATGCAAATTTGAAAAAAACATTCAAAGAAATCCCTCAAGACGCATTTACAATCCTTCTAACACATGCACCCGATATAGTTTACGACGCGGTGAAATATAATCCCCGCTTAATTCTGTGCGGACATACACATGGAGGACAAGTAAAACTGCCTGTTATAAAAGCAATTTACGTTCCGTCAAAATATGGCGCGCGTTTTTTAGAAGGAATGTTTCAAATAAATGGCGTTTATTTTTACGTAAACAGAGGAATCGGAGAAAGCCATCTTCGTATCCGTTTTTTCTCTACCCCTGAGATTACAACTTTTACGCTACACCGGTAAATTTAAAAGCTATAGGTTGTGCTTCCCCTTAAAAAGTTATTGACATATCTTGCGTTTATGATAAGATTTAGCTGGTATGGGGCAGTGGCTCAGCTGGGAGAGCGCATCCCTCGCACGGATGAGGTCAGGGGTTCAAATCCCCTCTGCTCCACCAAATTACAGAAATTTGCCTACAAGATTCAACGCTTTTTCTTTCGCATCTGCAAAATTAGAACTGTCAATCCAAACTACATCTTTCTCCTTTTTAAACCAGGTAATCTGTCTTTTGGCAAAATGCCTCGTACGTGTTTTTATTTCTTCTTTTGCCATTTCTAACGTAATTTCTCCATTCAAATAGGCAAGTATTTCTTTATACCCAATCGCCTGAAGCGCCGTTTTAGACCAATGAGGATATTTTTCGTTCAATAACTTTACCTCTTTTACAAATCCCATTTCAAACATTTTGTCAACCCGTTTCTCTATATCATTATAAAGACCTGCGCGTTCTTTAATTAGCCCTATTTTCAAAAAATCTACATTATTTTTCTTGTTATTCACTTCAGAGGGTTTTTTTCCACTACCCTTATAAAATTCAATAACACGAATCAGTCGTTTTCTGTCATTCTTACCGATTTTACTTACAGAAACCGGGTCAATTTCCCTGGCCATACTGCGTAAATGTTCCATAGGGGTTGTTGAAAGAGTCTTTCTAAGCTGTTCATCGGGCGGGGCAAATTCCTCCACAGGAAAACCCTCTACAAGCGTACGAATGTAAAGGCCCGAACCTCCCACGATAATGGGGCAATACCCCCTTCCAAAAATTTCCTCTATTATTTTTTCAGCAAATTCTTTAAACTGTGCAATGCTGAATTCTTCTTCTACAGTGACAATATCCAATAAGTGATGCGGGACAGTGCGCTTTTCCTTGGGTAATTTATCCGTGCCGATATCCATACCTTTATAGAATTGCATTGAGTCCGCAGAAATTATTTCAAAAGGAAAATGCCTTGCAAGAAATAGGCTCATTTCTGTTTTGTGTGTTGCAGTAGGGCCTAAAACAACAACTGCTTTTTTATTCATAAACTCCACGTAGATGCATCATATCCGCATCAGTTATTTTTACCTTTACAGTATCGCCAAGCTTTTTACCTTTCCCATTGATTATAACAAGTTTATCCTGGGGGTTTCTTCCTATCATTTCGCGTTTTTTCACAATTTCTACGAGCACTTCCGTTTCCTTACCGACATATGCTCTGTTTTTTTTAAGAGAAATTGCGTTTTCTATTTCCAAAAGCTCATTTTGGCGTCTTTTCTTCACCTCTTCACTTACCTGCCCGGCCATATTAGCCGCAACAGTTGCCGGGCGAGGAGAATACTTTGCAAGAAAAATTTTATCAAAACGCACTATTTCTACAAGCTTTTTTGTTTCATTATACTCTTCTTCGGTTTCGGTAGGGAATCCGACTATAACGTCAGTTGTGATACTCGCCTCCGGAAACAAATTCTTTACATTTTCAATGAGCGTTAAGTATTGTTTTTTTGTATACCCTCTCTTCATAAGGGCAAGGATTCTGTCGCTCCCCGCTTGAAAGGGTAAATGAAAATGGGGACAAAGTTTATCCAAGTTTCTCATTCTTTTCAAATCTTCAATTGTAAAATCTGCCGGATGCGGGGTAAGATAACGAATTCTCTTCACCCCTTTTATCTCATTTACTTTCTCAAGGATTTCTACAAACCCGTTTTTGTATCCGAGATCTCTTCCGTAATGATTTATATTCTGTCCCAACAAGACTATCTCCTGAACACCATTTTGAGCAAGGTTTTGTATTTCCTTAAGTACATCTTCTTGCGTCCTACTTCTCTCCCTGCCTTTTGTAAACGGTACGATGCAATACGTACAAAAATTATTACATCCGAAAATAATGGGAACATAAGCAAATACACCTTTTGCCTCTACACGAGTTGTTATATTTTCTATGCCTAAAAATTCTTTCAGCTCGTTTATTCTCTCTTTAAGGGAACGCGTTCCTTTCATAACAAGCGCAACACTTCTCTTGCCTACACGCCGAATCTCACTTTCTTTTACGGTTGCGACACATCCTGTAACAATAGACATCGGCTTTCCATATTTGTAAAAAAGTTTTCTTATATACCCCACTCTGCTTATTAATTTCAGTTCAGACTTTTCACGTACGGCACAACTGTTTAAAAGCACAATATCCGCTTCTTTTTCATTAGCCACTTCATTAAGCCCGCTGCTGATAAGGAACTCACGAAACTTTTGGGATTCATATTCGTTTATTTGACAACCGTATGTCATTATCTTAAATGTTTTCATAAATTCGCTTGCATTCCTTTCCAAGTATTTCATTTTTTAGCTTTCCCAACATCTTACCTTCAATATGATAGTTTCTTTTAAGCATATTCCCGTCTATTTTTATTTCATTCCATTTCTCAACACGCTTTGCGTTCTCTTCACAACAATACAGTGAGGCCGATGCCAGTGCGGAATAAATACTATCTTTTATAAAAATATTGAATAGAGTTTCAAAATTACAGGTCGCGTTCTCCAAAACTCTCACAAATGCTTCTTCTTTCTTTGTAAGGGCAAAGATATTGACACGATTAAGAGAAAATTTTTTGCTAATTAGATATATCTCACAAAGGCCATCATAAGAAACCCCTTTACTTAGTTCACTATGAAGAAGTGGAAACTTATTACAAATAGATAGTTTCTCGGCAATAACGGAAGTATCCTTTTCAAAAATCAAGCCAAACGCACTTAAAACATTTTTATATGATATAGATAAAATCCTCCGCATTTCTTCATTTTTTCGCTCGGATTGTGCCTGTTTTAATAATTTAAATCCCTCTCTTACTGAAAGAAGTGTGTTTTTCTCAACCGAAAGGTGAAATCTTGCAATAAAACGTATGGCGCGAAGTGCACGGATGGGGTCATTTCCAACAGACACCTTACTTACTGCCCTAAGAATTCTGTTTTTTATATCTGAAAGAGCTAATTCATCTTTTATAAATCTATTCTCTTTTATGTTATAATAAAGTGCGTTTATTGTAAAATCTCTTCTATTCTTATCCTCTTCAATACTCCCATTGTATATTTCTATAAAATCAAATGTTCTATGGTTTATTACTGCACGGAGAAAAGGAAATTTATCATTATTTAAAACAAAGAATTTTATATTCCTATTATTCAAAAACTCTTTTACGGTTTCTAAATCAGAAACAACAAAATCAAAGTCAAAAGGTGTATACCCAAGCTGCATATCTCTGAGTGTTCCACCTACAAGGTAAATTTCGCCAAGCTTATTAGAAAGCTCTTTTACAAATTCAGGTATAATTTCGTTAAGATTCGCTATCTTTCTCTCTCCATGTAAATTGACTAATTTTCTGTGTTTTTCCATTTTCCCCAATATCAAGAACAACAAAATCCATCCTTACCGTACCTTCAGCTACCTTGAATCCGTATGGCAATAAAGTAGTAAACCGCTTCAAAGCAACGTCTTTATCCAGACCAATAACAGAATTATCCACTCCGCACATTCCGCAATCCGTAATATAAGCAGTGCCATTTTCCAGAATCCGTGCATCCGCAGTTGGAATGTGCGTATGTGTGCCTATTACGGCACTGACTTTCCCATCTACATAAAAACCAAAAGCCATCTTCTCACTAGTTGCTTCGGCATGAAAATCCACAATAATATTGGATGTTTCTTTGGAAACTTCTTTTATAATTTTGTCTATTGTTTCAAAAGGAGAAGATGTCGGGAGTAGTCCTACCCTACCTTGCAAATTTACTACGCAGAGGCCAAACCCTCTATTTTTTACCAATGCATATCCCTTTCCGGGTGAACCATCAGGAAAATTTGCAGGCCTCAAAAGAAACGGAAAGCTACCCCAATCGTCCCAGATTGCACGCTTATCAAATGAATGATTGCCACCTGTTAAAACGTTTATTCCTAATGAAAACAGCTCTTCTGCTACTTTTCCGGTCATACCTGCACCATGAGCAGCATTTTCCCCATTTGCCAAAATAAAATCAGGGTTAAAAGAATCTTGCAATTTAGGAATAAATTCCGATAGTGCCCTCCTCGCAGGCTTTCCAAAAATGTCGCCTATAAAAACTATTCTCATTTCCGCCTATAAACAAAGCCAGCGGGTTCTCCCCGCTGACACATAATCACTAAGAACAGTAAAAATAACTTTACTCCTTCTTTGCTTCTTCTGTTGTAGTTGTAGCTTCTTCTTTATTTCCTTCACCTTCAGCAACGACTTCTTCTTCAACAGGTGAAGGAGCTTCTTCCTTTGTCGGAGTTACAACCGACACAACAGGAGTACCCGGGTTTGTGTAAACTTTAACAGTTTCAGGTATATCCAAATCTTTTACAAAAATTACATCGTGGATGTCCAGCTCAGACACATCTGTTACAATCTTTTCCGGAAGGTCAAGTGGCTTCGCTTCAACTTCAAGCTCATAAACCTCTTGCTCAAGCAACCCGCCAATTTTTACACCCTTTGCCTCTCCTACAACTTCTACCGGAACATTGGTATGAACAGGTTTATTAATGTTGACAAGCTGAAAATCCATATGAAGGATTACATCTGTAATCGGATCCTTCTGCATTTCTTTTATAATAGAAGGGTAAGGCGTTCCATCCAGTGTAAGGTCAAAAATTATATTTACGCCTTCTTTGTGGAGAGTTTTCAAAAACCCTTTCCTGTCTAAAACAATTGGTGTAGGCTCTACTCCTTCGCCGTATGCAATTGCAGGTATCAAGCCCTGCCCTCTGTAATCATTCAGCATACCCTTCTTTTTTACATCTCTTTTTTTCACTTCTAATGATATTCTTCTCATTACTCACCTCGCCTATGCAAATTTCAAACGCTCAATTATATCACTTTTCACTATTTTGTTCAAACAGTGCACTGATAGACTGATGAAGAGAAATACGCTTGATTGCCTCTCCTATTAGGGGGGCAACACTTAAAATTTTTATTTTGTCGGGCAATTTTCTCTCTTTCAAAACCGTATCCGTTACTACAAGTTCCTTTATTGGAGACTCTTCTATAAGTTTCAGACTATTTCCTGCAAATATCCCGTGTGTTGCACAGGCATATACCTCCTTTGCGCCGCGCCTCATTACTTCTCTTGCAGCTGAAACGATTGTGCCACCCGTATGAATTGCATCATCAGCAAGAATTACAGTTTTACCGTTAACATTGCCTATTAACTTATTTATTTCCACTTCATCAGGACTCAAACGCCTCTTCACAAAAATTGCCTGTGTAGAGTAAGGAAATTCTTTGGTAAACTCAGTCGCCCTATGTACTGCACCTACATCCGGGGCTACAATAACGGGTGCTTCAAACTTTTTCTCTCTGAAATATCTGGCAAGAGTTATCATTGCAGTAAGATTGTCTGTCGGGATATCAAAAAATCCCTGTATCTGCCCTGCATGCAAATCCACCGCAATAACACGAGTTGCACCCGCAACTGTAATAAGATTTGCAACAAGTTTCGCAGAAATTGGTTCTCTTGACTGAGTCTTCCTGTCCTGCCTTGCGTACCCGAAAAATGGAATTACGGCGCCAATCGTATGGGCAGACGCCCTACGCAGAGCATCAATCATAATGAGAAGCTCCATCAAATTTTCCGCCGGTGCATAGGTAGGCTGAATAATAAAAACATCACTTCCCCTCACGTTTTCAAGGCATCTCACTCGAATTTCCCCGTCCGGAAAATGAGAAACAAACATATTCCCAAGTGGCAACTCAAGATAATTTGCAATTGCTTCTGCAAGCGGTCTATTGGCATTACCCGAAAAAATCTTTACTTCTTTGTCTTTAATGCTTGGCATTGTCCTTCCTCCTCTTTACCCATTCTTCCTTGTTGACCTGTTTTGCCCTGCCTATCGCAAGAGCCCATTCCGGAACTTCTTTATTTATTACGGAACCTGCAGCAGTATATGCATTCTTATGAATTACAACCGGGGCAACCAATGTGTTATGAGAACCTATAAAAACATTGTCTTCTATTAGCGTAGGATTTTTCTTATGCGGCCCTTCAAGCCCGCTAAAGTTACAAGTGATAGTTCCTGCCCCGATATTTACATCTTTCCCAACCGTAGCATCTCCGATATATGAAAGATGCGGTACCTTTGACCTATTACCAACTTTAGACTTTTTTACCTCTACAAATGTTCCGATTTTCACGTCATTTCCAAATACATTTCCAGGCCTTACGTAGGAAAAAGGCCCTATATTACAATTTTCTCCTATCTTAGAGTCTATTACAACGCTGAATTGAACAGCAGTACCTTTTCCTATTTCCGCGTCAAGAATTCTTGCATTTGGCCCAATCGCACATTCTTTGCCGACAGACGTTTTCCCCTCAATAACACATCCGGGATAAATAATTGTGTCATTTCCAATTTCTACACCATATCCTATGCTTGTAGTATCCGGATTTATAACTGTAATGCCCTGCATCATTAACTTGTCAAGTATTTCTTTTTGTATTATTTTTGTTGCAACAGAAAGTTCTACCCGATTGTTCACGCCGTAAACCGGGATAGTTCTATCCATCCGTAAAACCCCTACTTTAAAACCATTTTTTTCGAGATAATAAAGTGTATCCGTAAGATAATATTCGCCTTGAGCATTCTTATTTGAAAGATGTTTGAGGCTTTCCTCAAGCATACCTTTTTTAAAAAGGTATATGCCCGTATTTATTTCTTTGATTCTTTTCTCTTCGTTTGTTGCATCTTTTTCTTCAACAATTTTATCAAATTTGCTGCCTTTTTTAATTACCCTGCCTAAACCGCTCGGATTTTCCGCTATCCCGGTAAGAAGTGCTGCATCTACGCCACTTTCTTTGTAAAAGTCATAGAACCGCTCAATATCTCTTGTTTTAATAAGCGGGTTATCACCGGTAAGGATAAGCACATCCATGTCAGCAGAAAAGCCTTTTATTGCATCAAGGCCTTTTCGCACAGCATCCCCAGTGCCAAGAGGCACATCTTGATACGCAACAATTGCTGAATTTTTAAAAATATCCGAATCCATATTTTTGGAAATTACGGCAACAACTTTACCAAATCCAGCATTTTTAGCCGCATCTATGGGATACAATACCATCTCTCTGCCGCAAATTTTATGCAAAACCTTGGGCAATTTTGAATGCATCCTCTTCCCTATGCCTGCAGCAAGTACAATTGCAGCCTTATCCATTTATAAAACTCCTTTTCATATATTTTATTATATAATAACTTTTATCTAAGCTAAAATGTTCCTACGGTGCAAGGTGCCATAGGAATTAATGTGTCTCTTTATACTTATTAAGCACGTTCAACGCATAATCAATGTCGTATTCCGTATGGTCCGCACAGACCTGAAACCTGATTTCTTCATCACCCTTAGGGACAACAGGGTAGGCAAGGCCTGTCGCAAGAATTCCGTTATCCACAAGAAACGATACAAGTTCTTTTGTCTTATAAGTATCCCTTATCATCAAAGGCACTACCGGGTGGTCTCCCTCTATTACTTCATATCCCATACTAGTTAATCCCTTTTCAAAACGCTTAGTCATTTTATGAAGGTGTTTAAGAAGCTTTCTGCCACGTTCACTGTCAAGAATATCCAGAGCCTTCATAGCTGAAGCAGCCTCAGATGGAGTAATGGGATTTGAATAAATATAAAATGCCGCAGTTTCTCGCAAATAATCAATTACAGTTTTATCGCTTACAACATAACCACCATTTACACCCAATGCCTTACCCAATGTTGCAACAAGGATGTCAATGCGGTTTTCGTGTAAGTATTCCGTTGTGCCACGGCCGGTTTCTCCAATTGCTCCGACACCGTGAGAATCATCTACAACCGTGATAACTCCTTCCTCAAATTTATTGTTAAATTCTTCTGCAATGTCCACAATATCCTTGAGTGGCGCCCATTCGCCTCTCATACTGAAAATTCCGTCTGTAACGATTACTACTCTTTTCCCTTTTCCCACGGATTCTGTTAATATTTTTTTCAAATCAGTTGCAGAATTGTGCTTGTATATTTTTTTATCCTTTGATTTTGCAAGTCTTACCGCATTAATAATGCAGTTGTGGTTTAACTCATCACTTATTACAATTGTATCTTTGGAAATAATGGACGGCAGAACCCCCATCACAGCAGCATAGGCAGCACTAAAAATCATAGCATCTTCTCTATTATGAAATTCTGCAAGCCTCTTTTCCAGGTCTTTGTGAGTTTTGAATGTACCACTGATAAACCTTACTGCTCCCGGGCCCACTCCGAATTTCTCCGCAGCTTCTTCTTCCTCTTTTATAACGTCCTTTTTTAAAGACATCCCAAGGTAGTTATTTGCATTCATCCGAAGAAATTCTTTATCCTCATAACCTTCTATAAAATACCTTGGCCCTTTTTCGCTTTCTGCAGGTTTTATCCCCGTTACTACAGCCTCTTTGCCTTTTAAAGTACCTTGGTCTTTAAGTTTTTTTAAATGTTCCTCAAATATACTTTTAACCTTTTTTAAACTCATATGAATCACCTCCTATGGATATAAAATAACTTTTCCGGAGAGTTTATTTTCCATAAGTTGCATCCCTTTTTCAAAATCTTTTAAAGGGAATTTATGAGTAATAACCGGTGAAACGTCAAGCCTCCCCGAGCTAAGAAAACGTGAAACAATCTCCCAAGTCTGAAAAATCCTTCTTCCCGTTATACCGTAAATTCTCAATTTCTTAAAAATTACATTATCATTCAATGGAACTGTTATATCGTCTTTACTAAAAAGCCCCAGAAGGGACACTCTTCCAGCAGGGGTCATTACAGACAGCAGGTCATGCAATGCTTTTTCACTGCCTGACATTTCTAGGCCTACATCTACGCCGAGCCCTTTTGTTTCTTCCATAACCACTGCTTTAAAATCTTCTTTTGTCGCATTCACAACAACATCAGCACCCATCTTTTTTGAGATATCGAGGTGGTAATCACTGAGATCGGAAACAATAATTTTTGTTGCACCCGATACCCTTGCCACACCC
>WFSP01000020.1 GCA_015485995.1 Caldisericales bacterium
CTTTGTCAACCTTTCCCGAGGAGGAAACAGCTTTCTTCAACCTCCTCCCGAAGAGAAAATAACAAATTTCAATGTATAGAACAGATATATATCTTACTATCTATTCTACAAATATATTATACGAGGAGGAAATATGGAGTATAAATATATCGGCAAAGATGCAAAAAGACCTAATGCAGTTGAAAGGGTTTCGGGTAGGGCAATTTTTGTTGACGATATTAAACTGCCTCAAATGTTATACGCGAAAATCCTGTATCCAAAATACGCTCACGCAAAAATACTGTCCATAGACACATCCGAAGCCGAAAAAATGCAGGGAGTAGTAAAAGTTGTTACAGGCAAGAACATTAAGCACCCATTTGGTGATTGCCTTCATGATAGGTTGCCAATGGCCGTGGACAAAGTACGATACATAGGCGAACCCGTTGCAGCAGTTATCGCAGACACTGAAAGGCATGCAAGGGCTGCTCTAAGTAAAATCAAGGTAGAGTATAAACCATTTCCTGTTTATACGGATGCTCTTGAGGCGCTAAAAAAGGATGCAGCTTTAATACACGAACATAGCGAAAAATACTTCTATGTTTCGCCTCTTTACAAACCAACTCCGGGGACAAACATTGCAATTTCGCACGAGATTAAAAAAGGAGATATAGAAAACGGATTTGAAAAAGCAGACGTTACGGCAGAAGATGAATTTTATTTTCATCATATGTCTTCGGTTGCAATAGAACCTCATGCAACAATCGCACTTCACCACATCGACGGAACATTGGAAATTTGGACATCTAATGTTGGTCCGTTTGCTGTTAGAGAACAAGTGGCAGAATTCTTCGGGAAAAATATCAGTGATGTTCGAGTTCACATACCTCATATAGGTGGATGCTTTGGGTACAAATCTGACCCTGGAATAGAACCACTTGTTGCATATATTGCAAGCTTTGTGCCAGGTAGGCCTGTTAAATTACGCTTAACACGAAAAGAAGATTTTACCAGCACATTTATAGGAAGGGGGATAAGGGCACATATAAAAGTCGGGGCAACAAAAGATGGAAAGCTTACTGCGCTCGAAGAAACTTTGTATCTTTCTACGGGTGCATATGCAGATACCGGCTCAAATGTTTTAATAGTTTCAGTCCAAACATCAGGAGGCGTATACTACTTTCCCAATGCACATGTAAAGGGATATTCCGCTTATACCAACACTCCTCCGGTTGGCGCTCTGCGTGCGTACGGACACCCGGAATCAGAATTCGCCATTGAAAGAATAATGAATATACTTGCAAGAAAACTTAAAATGTCTCCTAACGAATTACGAAAGAAAAATTATATAACGGAAGGAAAAACTAACGTTGTAGGCGAGAAATTCAAGAAGAGTGACGGGGACCTACTTAAGTGCACTGATAATGTGCTTGAGGCAATACCTCCCAAGCTTGACGTAAAAGAGGATGATAAATTCTATTATGGAGTAGGTTATGCAGGGCTGATAAAAGCTCCTAAAGCTGCGACATTTGCGTCTAAGGGATGCCATATTAAGTTTAATGCTGATGGAACCGTTTCTTTGAACATGGCCGGAGGAGATGTTGGTCAGGGTTTATGGACCGTAGCACGGCAAATAGCAGCAGAAGCACTCAAGATGTCACCGGATAAAATTAGAGTTTATAATGAAATAGACACACAATACTCCCCCTGGGAATGGCAAACTGTTGGCTCAATGTTTACGTTTCAGGGAGGCAATGCAATTATCCGCGCGGCCAATAAGGCAATTGATACGTTAAAAAGAAATGCTTCCCTTGTCTTAAAACGTGACCCTGATATGCTAAAATATGATGGCGAATATGTATATGACCGTTCTTATCCTGACGCTCGCATAGCAGTAAAGGATATTTGCAGGGGATACATCACAAAAGACGGAACCACAGTAGGAGAAATTGTTGATGTTACAAGTTATTACAGACTTCCTGGTGTGCAGAATCCGGACCCGGAAACTGGACTGGGCAGAACAGGAGGAAGCTACACTATGGGATTCCAAGGGTGCAAAGTAAAAATTGACAAACAAACAGGAAAAATCTATATCGACCAGTTTGCAACTTCAATTGATGTGGGAAAAGTAATATATCCTAAAGGGGCAAAAGCTCAAGTTCTCGGTGGAGTATTAATGGGCATAGGCGAAACGCTTATGGAAGAAGTACGTTTTAAAGAAAACGGAGAACTCGCTAATCCGAACTTAATAAGATACAAACTTCCCAGAATAGAAGATTTACCCGCAAAACAAATAATAAAATTTGTGGAAACAACGGATGCAACAGGCCCATATGGAGCCCGTGGCCTCGGCGAACACCCATTGATAGGTGTTGCACCTGCTATACTAAATGCAATTTATTCTGCAATAGGTTATGATTTTAAAGAAGTCCCAGTAACATCTGACAAAATAAAGAAAGCTTTGGAAGAGAAAGACTTACTTAAGAATAGTAAGGAGGATTAATATGCAAAACATTACTGTTACGATAAACGGAGAAAAAAAAGAAGTCTTCTTTGAGGGCGGAGAAACCCTGCTTGAGATAATAAGAGATAATTTGAACCTCACGGGAACAAAATATGGATGCGGGCAAGGGGCATGTGGTGCATGCACAGTTGTAATTAACGGTGAAGCAAAAAAAAGTTGTATGGTACTTTTTAGAAGACTTGATAGTGCAGAAATATTAACCATAGAAGGCTTAACTAAAAATGGCAAACTACATCCCATCCAAAAAGCTTTTATAGATGCTGATGCTGTTCATTGCGGATTCTGTACCCCGGGAATTATTATGGAACTGTATGCTTTATTTACCAAAAATCCCGACGCTACAGAGGAAGAAATAAAAAAAGCTTTAAATGCACATTTATGCAGGTGCACCGGCTACTTACCCTTAATAGACGCAGCAAAAATTGCTCAAAAATACTATAAAGAAAGTCTTAGGAAGGAGGCATAACTTGGGAGAAAAATTTGAAATTCTTGTAAGAAACGCAAGACTTAGGAAGGGAGGCGATAAACTTTTTGACATTGCGGTGAAAGATGGCAAAGTAGCAAAAATTGCCGAGAAAGTTGAAATGGGTGCGGATAAAGAAATCGATGCATCCGGCAGACTTGTCACAGAATCTTTTGTAAACACACATCTACACCTTTGCAAGGTCTACACTCTTGAAATGATGGACGAAGATGCATTAAAGGATTACCATGGTGAGTCTATGGGGAAAGCAATGACGGCAATAGAGCTTGCAGCGCGAATAAAAGAAAAATACGATGCAAAGTGGATAATAAAAAATGTTCGTAAAGCATTGAATCTCGCTGCAAGGAATGGCGTAACACACATCCGGGCTTTTGCAGATGTAGACAGCAAGGCAAAACTTGAAGGCATTAAAGCCCTATTGCAAGCTAAAGAAGAATATAAGGACGTTGTAGAGCTTCAGGTTGTGGCATTTCCACAGGATGGTGTAGTGAGAGAACCCGAAGCTAAAGGATTAGTGGAGGAAGCAATAAAAATGGGAGCTGATGTCGTAGGTGGAATTCCGTGGATAGAATATACGGAAGAAGACGAGCAAGCACATATTGATGCAATGTTCGAAATTGCTAAAAAATATGATAAAGATATTTCAATGCTTGTTGATGACGCAGGAGACCCTACCCTTAAAACTCTCGAGATGCTTGCGGTAAAAACAATAAAAGAAGGTAGAATCGGGAGAAGCTTGGCACATCATGCACGAGCAATGCAGCTTTATCCGGAACCTTACTTTCAAAAGCTCGTGGCTTTACTTAAAAAAGCGCAGATGGGAGTAGTAAGTGACCCGCATACAGGGCCCTTACACGCCAGAGTCAAAGAAATGCTTGCAGAAGACGCACTTGTTGTATTAGGTCAAGATGATATTTCCGATGCTTATTATCCATATGGCAGAAACAATATGCTCGAGGTTGTTTTCCTTAATTCCCATTTATTATGGATGACAACGAGAAAAGATATGGAAAAGTTGTACAATATGGTAACTGTTGATGCAGCCAAAGCAATGAATGTTAGAAACTTCGAACTAACGGAAGGAAATGTTGCAAATCTCGTTGTACTGAAAGAAAGTAGTATTAGAGAAGCAATTCGAAACCATGACGAACCTCTCTATGTGATAAGTCATGGTAAACTTGTTGATAAAGATAAATATAAAAATTAAACAAAATTCAAGAAAGGAGGACGTAGTTATGAAGAAAAAAGTTTTAGCATTACTGCTTGCTGTGTTTCTTGTTGCAGTAGTTTTCGCAGGTTGTGCGCCTCAACAGAAACCGGCAGAGAAGCCAGCTGAAAAACCAGCAGAGAATGTAATTAAGGTGGCTGCTGTGTATGCAACCCCCATTGAAGAGCCTTGGGATGGTGCAATTCACAAAGCCTTACTTAAAGCAAAAGATCAATTAGGAATTCAATATGATTGGACTGAGAATGTAGGATATGCAGACTTCGAAAAGGTTTTAAGAGAATACGCGAGCAAGGGGTATAACATAATATTTGGAGATGCTTTCGGGTCTGAGGCCGCTGTTAGGCGTGTAGCAAAAGATTACCCAAAGATCGCGTTTGTATTCGGTTCAGGCGAAGGCCCTGCTGATCCAAATCTTTCTGTATTTGACGATTGGATTCAGGAACCATCATATCTTTGTGGATTGATCGCGGGTAAAATTACAAAGACCAATATCGTAGGAGTTGTAGCAGGTGTGCCTGTGCCAGAAGTTAACAGAATTGTAAATGCTTTTATTGATGGTGTAAAGGAAGCAAACCCAAAAGTAAAGATAAAAGTATCATTTATTGGAAGCTGGTTCAATCCAACAAAAGCAAAAGAGATGGCACTCGCTGAAATACAGCAAGGAGCAGACGTTCTTTATGCAGAACGCTACGGTGTAATTGATGCATGTAAAGAAAAACATGTGTATGTCTTCGGTAACCTACTTGACCAACATAATCTTGCCCCTAATTACGTTATTACGGGCCCTGTATGGGACATGTACCCCACAGTAAAATACGTTATCGAATCCGTAAAAAATGGCTCTTATAGCGCACAAGATCTTAAAGATTGGTCTATGATGGGAAAGGGCGGCGCAAAACTTGCACCATTCTACGAATTCCAGGACAAGTTGCCAAAAGATGTGTTAACGCTTGTTCAGAAAAAAGAGCAAGAGATAAAAGACGGCGAATTTAGGGTTCCTATTAACGAATCACCTCCAAAGGGTGACTAAAATTTAACAATGAATCCATTTAATGGCACAGGGCATATGCCCTGTGCCAAATCTTTATAAGGGGCAGATATGGAAAAAGAAAAAGTCGTTGAAATGCATAATATTAGAAAGACATTTTTAGATAATGTAGCTAATAATAACATTAACTTCATTATCTATAAAGGCGAAATTGTATCTCTTCTCGGTGAAAATGGTGCTGGGAAAACTACTCTAATGAAGATTCTTTACGGGATGTATTCAAAGGACAGCGGTGAAATATTTATAGATGGTAAAAAAGTCGAAATAAACTCTCCCAAAGATGCAATTGATTTAGGTGTCGGTATGGTACATCAGCATTTTACCCTTGTTAAAACACTTACTGTTTTGGAAAATGTAATTCTCGGCCTTCCTTCCTCTAAGGGGCTTACTCTCGATTTCAAAAATGCTCGAAAAAAATTAGAAGAAATAATTGAACGTTATGGCCTTGTTGTAAACCCAGATGCTAAAATATGGCAATTATCAGTAGGGGAAAGACAAAGAGTAGAAATAATTAAAGCGCTATACCGAAATATAGAAGTACTCATTTTGGACGAACCAACAGCAGTCCTTACCCCGCAGGAGGTAAAAGAACTATTCAAAACGCTTAATATATTTAAAAAAGAAGGGAAAAGCATTGTGTTTATTTCCCATAAGTTAGAGGAGGTTATGGAAATTAGTGACAGAATAGTGATTCTGCGTAGTGGCGTTATTACCGGAGAAAGAGCAAAGGAAGACACAAATAAACGTGAGCTTGCACGCCTTATGGTTGGTAGAGATGTTATAGAAATACTTAGAGAGAAGTCTCCGACCTCTAATTCTGGTGAAATCCTGCGCGTAGAGAATTTAAAGGCATTAAACGATAAAGACCTTATTGCATTAAAAGGAATTTCTTTTAGCGTAAACAAAGGGGAGATTTTAGGTGTGGCGGGTGTTGCGGGAAATGGACAAAAAGAACTTGAAGATGTAATTTGCGGAATGCGTACCCCTATAAGTGGAAAAATCTATTTGGAAAATACAGAGATATCAAATAAAAAACCAAAAGAAATCATTAGACTTGGCGTTGGTAGAATTCCGGAGGATAGAATGGAGGCAGGCCTCATATTAGACATACCGTTATATGAAAATCTTGTTGTAGAATTTTATGATAAACCACCTTTCTCCAACGGAATGCTGATTAATTATGGCCGTATTAAAAAGTTTGCCGAAAAGCTTATAAAAGAATATGAAATTAAAGCCGCACACATCGGCATAATTACAAGAACACTTTCAGGTGGTAATTTACAGAAAGTCATTTTAGCACGTGTGTTTTCGCAATCACCAAAATTTATCATTGCATCTCAACCTACAAGAGGTTTAGATGTGGGTGCAATGGAGTATGTACATGAAAAACTACTTGACGCAAGAAATAAGGGTGCCGGAGTACTGCTTATATCTGAAGACCTTCACGAGATACTGAATTTAAGTGATAGAATTATGGTAATGTATGAAGGAGAAATTCGAGGAATAATTGATGCATCCAAGGAGAAAGTAGATATCGAGGAAGTAGGGCTTATGATGGCGGGTGCTAAGAGGAGGAAAGTTTTATGAATTTACCAACAATAAAATTAGAAAAACGTATGCCACCACCAGTGTGGTTTCAAGTTCTTACCCCTATTCTTGCCGTATTGATTTCGTTGCTTATATCAGCAATTTTTATTTTACTTCTTCACAAGAACCCAATAACCGCTTTTTACTATATGTTTGACGGTTCCATAGGCAATGCATTTGCCTTTAAAGAGATGCTCGTCAAGGCAGCACCCCTAATTCTTACGGGAGTTGCCGTTGCCATTGCATTCATTGCCAAATATTGGAATATCGGTGCAGAGGGACAGTTATACGCAGGGGCCCTTGCTGCAACCTGGGTGGGTATGATGCAACTTCCACTTTCACCCGTATTATACATAACGCTTGTCATAGTAGTAGGTTTTGCAGCGGGTGCAATTTGGTCAGCTATCCCAGGATACCTTAAAGCCAAATTTAAAGTAGACGATGTCGTTACCACGTTGCTTATGAACTATATTATGATTTATATTGTAAGTGCAATGCTAAACGGGCCTTGGAGAAACCCGGTAACTATGTATCCTTCTTCTGCTCCAATTGCAACAAATGCAAGATTCCCAATAATTATTCCTCGCTCCAGAGTTCACTTTGGTTTAATTATTTCTCTGCTTGCAGTAGTATTTATGTATTTCCTTGTTAGAAGGACAAAGCTTGGTTTCCGGATAAGAGCTACCGGGGCAAATCCATTTGCCGCAAAATTCCTCGGTATTGACACCGTTAAATCTATCATTCTTGTTTCCATTATAAGCGGCGGGATAGCAGGACTTGCAGGTGTAGGAGAAGTTGCCGGCGTACATTATCATCTAATTAACGGAATATCTCCTAATTACGGGTATAGCGGAATTATAATTGCAATGTTGGGCAGGCTAAATTCCATAGGCGTATTACTTGCCGCTATATATTTTGCTATTATCATAAACGGGGCGCAACTAATGAGTATCACATTAAACATCCCATCATATATTGCAGATGTGATTCAAGGTGTGACTCTTATCGTAATGCTTGCGATGCTCCTGTTGTTTGAATACAGGGTAAAAATAAGGAGGTCAAAATGAGTACTGGTTTTTGGACTCTAACATTTTGGGTTGGGTTTCTTGCTGCTACCGTAAGGGTTGCTACTCCTTTAATTATTGCAACACTTGGTGAAACTTTTGCAGAACGCTCAGGTGTTCTTAATTTAGGAATTGAAGGAATGATGATATTCGGAGCGTTAGCAGGGTTTTTAACTACGTATTTTACTAAAAGTTTATGGCTTGGCGTTTTAGTCGCTACATTATCCGGCGTAGCATTTGGCTGGCTTATGGCGTTCTTAACAGTCACTCTTAGCCTTAGTCAGCATGTTTCCGGATTGGGCATTACAATATTTGCAAGTGGACTTGCATATTATACATACAGAGGAGTTATCGGCTCCCCAAGTGTTCCACCTACAATTAAAGCATTTAGTACGTTGAAGATACCTTTATTGTGGAAAATTCCCATTTTAGGACCCGTGCTTTTTAATCAGTATGCAATCACATATATTGGGGTCCTTCTTGTGCCATTGGCAGGCTATTTAATTTACAAAACCACATTCGGACTATCTTTGCGTGCAGTAGGGGAAAACCCAGAAGCAGCAGATGCTATGGGTATTAACGTGTATAAAATTCGATATTCTGCACTCCTTATCGCCGGCGGTCTTGCAGGTTTATCCGGTGCTTTCTTTACCCTTGCGGAATTCAATATGTTTTTATATGACATTGTTGCCGGAAGAGGCTGGGTAGCAATCGCTCTTGTAATATTTGCTAATTGGATACCGTCAAAAGTATTATGGGGAGCGTTATTTTTCGGTAGCATTGATGCAATAGGGTTAAGATTGCAGGGCACACCAATAAAGGTACCATTTCAAGTATACCTAATGCTTCCTTATATACTTACCATTATTGTTTTAATTCTTATTGCAAGAAATGCCTCTTACCCATCTGCATTGCTAAAGCCTTACAGGAGAGAATAAACACTCAAAAAGTCATTGACATTTTAGGCATTTTCTAATACAATTGAAACGAGTTTTATTTTAAAGCTGACATAAATTATACCAAGGAGGTAAAATGGACATAAAAGAAGTAGTTCTTAAATTGAAGGAAAAGAAAGAAAAAATTGCAAACCAGGGCGGTAAAACTGCGGTAGAAAAACAACATGCCAAGGGGAAACTAACAGCCCGCGAAAGAATAGGGCTTCTCGTAGACCCTGGGACATTTCAAGAATTTGATATGTTTGAAAAAACACGCTCTACTTACTTTGGATTAGACAAAAAAGACATTCCGGCAGATGGTGTAGTAACAGGAATAGGAAAAGTCAACGGAAGACGGATTGCATTATACGCTCAAGATTTTACCGTAGTAGGTGGCTCTTTAGGAGAGATGCATGCGCTAAAAATTGCAAAAATGCAGGATATGGCAATGAAACTTGGAATTCCGTTCATAGGTATGAATGATTCCGGAGGAGCACGTATTCAAGAAGGAGTTGACTCTTTACGGGGATACGGAGAAATTTTTATAAGAAATGTTAAGGCATCCGGTGTAGTGCCCCAAATTTCTATTGCTATGGGGCCAACTGCAGTAGGCGCAGTTTACTCACCTGCAATAACTGATTTTGTTATCATGACTGAAAAAGCAATGATGTACATAACCGGGCCAAATGTAGTAAAGGCTGTTACAGGAGAAAACGTAACACACGAAGAATTAGGGGGAGGGATGGTTCATAACCAGAAAAGCGGAGTAGCACAGTTTCTTGCTCCGGATGATAAAAGTGCAATAGAAACCGCCAAAAAACTTCTTTCGTTTATTCCAGATAATTATCTACAGGAACCCCCGACTTACGATACAGAAGACCCTGTTGATAGAAAAACTCCTGAATTAATTAATGCAGTGCCAACTGAACCAAACAAAGGCTATAATGTAAAAGATATTATAAAAAGCGTTGTAGATAATGGAGACTTTTTGGAATTACATGAACTTTTTGCACAAAATGCCGTCATTGGATTTGGAAGAATCGGCGGGAAAACGGTAGGCATAGTAGCTAATCAGGCAAAATACCTTGCAGGCGTTCTTGACATCAACTCATCTGACAAAATCGCTCGTTTTGTACGTTTCTGCGATGCATTCAACATCCCTCTTATTACATTTGTAGATACACCAGGCTACCTTCCCGGTACATCTCAAGAACACAATGGCGTAATTAGACATGGAGCAAAAGTGTTGTATGCCTATTCGGAAGCAACTGTCCCAAAAATAACGCTGATACTAAGAAAAGCATATGGAGGCGCTTATATCGCTATGTGCTCACAGCACCTCGGTGCAGATGTAGTCTTTGCCTACCCTCAAGCAGAAATTGCAGTAATGGGAGCAGCCGGAGCAGCAAACATTATTTTTAGGAAAGAGATTAAAAAAGTAGAGAAACCTGAAGAATTTAGGGCTGAAAAAATTAAAGAATACAGAGAGCAGTTCGCAAATCCTTACCGTGCTGCAGAGCGCGGGTATGTTGATGATGTAATAAGTCCCGAAGATACCCGTACTGTTTTGGCATCATCCCTTGACCTCCTCAAAACGAAGAGTGAAGAAATGCCTCAGAAAAAACACGGCAACATTCCTCTATAAGGTAGAAAAAAATGA
>WFSP01000021.1 GCA_015485995.1 Caldisericales bacterium
ATTGTACGGTTGTGGGAAGCCCTGCTTACGTGGTGAAAAAGGAGAATAAAAATGCTGCACAATATAGGAAACACTCCGATTGTTAGACTTGAAAACAATAGAAATATTTTTGTAAAGCTCGAATACATGAACCCAATGGGTAGTGTGAAAGACAGAGCAGCACTATTTATGATTAAGGATGCGTTGAATAAAAACAAAATTAAGCCGGGAGGTCTACTTGTAGAGGCAACCTCTGGAAACACAGGGATAGGGCTTGCATATGTTGGAAGAAGATTCGGTATCCATTGCATACTTGTTATGCCTAATTTTATAAGTGTGGAAAAAATTGCTTTACTAAAAACGCTTGGTGCAGAAGTTGTTCTGACTGATGGCAGTAAGGGAATGGCGGGCGCTGTTTTAAAAGCAAAGTGGATTGCTGAGAATGAAGATGCTTTTCTACCTAACCAGTTTTCTAATTATGCGAATGTTCTTGCCCATAAATTTGGAACAGGATCAGAAATTCTAAGGCAAATGTCTCTTAATGTTGATGCATTTGTCGCTGGTGTAGGAACAGGAGGGACTATTACGGGTGTTGCACTTGCACTTAGAGAATTTAATTCAGGGATTAAGATTTTTGCAGTAGAGCCTAAGGAATCTCCAGTTCTTTCTGGGGGCAAGTCAGGGAAACATACAATTGAGGGGATAGGTGCAGGATTTTTACCTGCTCTATTTAATCGCAAAATAATTTCGGAAATTGTAAGAGTTCCACAAAAATTTGCTTGGGAAGAAACAGTAAGGCTTGCAAAAGAAAACGGAATTTGTGGCGGTCCATCTACTGGAGCAAATGTTTATGCTGCGAAACTTGTTTCCAAAAAATTTTCGCTAAGTCGCGTTATTACTATTGCCCCTGACAGTTGTAACAGATATGAGAAAGAGTTAGCGAACTTCAAATAGCTATAATAGTGTATTTAAATTAAATTATCTGTAGGGCGATTAACTACTCTTTTTGTTTGTTCTGGAATCCTATATTTATCTGTTTCTCGGTAAGTGTATATAAAAAGATGTTCCCTTTCCCACCTCACTTTTAACCTCTATCTCCCCATTTAATAGATTGATAAATTCTTTGACGACAGCCAGTCCCAACCCCACTCCTCCCGTTTTTCTGGATCTCGATTTATCTGCTCTAAAAAAACGATCGAATATATAAGGTAAGTCTTCTTCATTAATTCCTGGGCCTGTATCTGAAACACTAATTATGACTTTACTTTCTTTTTGATATGTTTTTATTGTTACGCTTCCTTTTTCCGGAGTGTATCTTATAGCGTTATCAACAAGATTTGATATAGCATGTTCAAGAAGGTAGAGATCTGTTTGTAGAGAGAGTTCTTTATCGGCATGAAAGATAAGATTTATATTTCTTTTATTGGAAAGGACTGCAAAATCTTCTACTATTTTTTTAAGGAGATGGTTTAAATTAACAATTTTATAATGGATTCCCATACTTTCCGAGTCTATTCTCGCAAGTAAAAGCATCTGTGTTATTGTCTTGGACATTCTATCCGTAGATCTGCTAATAATAGCCATCTTTTTTCTTAATTCCTCGTTTGTAGGATGCTTTTTTTCTAATGTAACATCTATATTTGTTCTTATGATTGAAAGCGGGGTTTTGAGCTCGTGTGAAGCATCTTCGGTGAACTGTTTCAATCTTCTATACGAATTTTCTACTGGTTGCAAGATTACTTTAGATGTCTTATATGCAATGACCCATGTGAATACCATTATAATTGGTAATATCAACAAAAGAGAAAAGAATGACTCGCTTAATATTTCCCTCAAATTTGCATATGTTTGCCCCACCCGTACATACCCAACGATTCCTTTACTGCTTTCGATCGGCGTTGTGTATGTTCGCAATAAAATTTTCTTTCTTTTATTATCTATATTTTCTATTTTGTAGGTTGTCAAAAATTTATTTACGGATAATGTGGAATCGCCCAATTTGGCTCTGTTAATGGTGGAGAATATGATATTACCGTGGTTATCTATTACTTGTATAACTTCATCATTACCGTAGAATGGATTGTTGTTTGATTCATCACTCAGTATGGTAATATTAGCAGGAAACTTCTCGTTTGTTGCAAGAATAGAAGCGATAGAATAAGCACGGTTTCTTATAGAATTATCAAAATTTTGATATAAGTTCTCAGAGTATACAATGAAAAATAAAATTTCCAGTGTAGCTACTATAAGCATAGTTACAATGGAATATTTTAGCGCAAGTCTTAAGCGTGCCTTTACAAAATTGTCTTTGCTTATATTTAATCTTTTTATTTGTCTTCTTTTTATGCTTTGGACAAGATTTTTAATCATCTTTAACTTGGTATCCAATCCCTCTTACAGTAAGAATAAGTTTTTTCTTAAATCCTTTATTAATTTTTTTTCTCAAGTTTTTTACATGTGTTCTTACCGGATCTGACCAGAGTTTAGCATTTTCGTCCCATAGGTGGTTTTCCAATTCTGTTTTTGGAATAACCCTTCCTTTGTTTAATAATAAATACTCAAGTATTTCGTATTCTTTTTTGGTGAGCTCCATTTCCTTGCCATCTCTTGCTACCTTGTGAGAGTTTCTATCTATTATGAGATTGTTAACTTTTAAGATGCTGTTCTCAGAATCTTTTCCTCTTCTTGTAATTGCTCTTATTCGGGCTAAAAGTTCTCTAAAGTCAAATGGTTTTGTGAGATAGTCGTCCGCACCCAGATCAAGGCTTCTAATCTTATCATCAACTCCCTCCCGTGCCGTTAACATTAAAACAGGCATTTTATATCCATCTTCTCTTATTTTTTTGAGTAGAGTCATTCCATCAATTTCCGGAATCATAATATCTAAAATTACGATATCATATGCCTCCTCAATTTCTATTTTGTCAAGAGCACTTTTACCGTCATAAGCAATGTCTACCGTAAAATAATGGTCTGTCAACCCTTCTCGGATTGCATCGGCAAGGTTTACTTCGTCGTCAACCACTAAAATTCTCATTTTATATCCTCCATATTTGCTCTATACTCAGCTATAATTGAATTTACATTTATATTGTACTCCAATAAAAATAAATTAAAACATTTATTTTCTAAGAAAACTTTTGGATATATAAATGTACCTATATCTGTTAAAAATTCCTCTTATTAAAGCCCCCTGTAGGTAGTGTTCCACAGGGGGCGGTGAGAAGGTTGATAAATAAAATAGAGCTTATCTATACTGTATTCATTCTGTTATGGTGTATCTGTTTGTGAACCTCTCTGTTCGCCTTGCTCTAATTGTATTTTATCCGAATCTGCTTCCTTTGAATGCTTTTCTTCACCTTCGGATGTGTTACCGCTATCCGCTTTGCCTATAAAGAGTACTTTACCATTGCCAGCATCTACTTTAATATCACGTATTGCTCCACTCTTGTCTTTTATTTGTACGCTGTAAACAAGAACTCCATTTTCATTGTCCAGAGCTATTTTCCCAACCAATGTCCCCGGAACTTTAGCAAGTGCTGCTTTAGAAGCCTGATCGGGAGTAATTTTTGCCATTTTCGAATAAGTGGATGCCTCTGCGCTTTCAGACGCAGAATCCTTATCAGCTACTTTTATGCTTCCCATGTAGCTTGGATTCTGTACGTTCTTTCCCAAATCTTCCTCTGACTGATTTTCACCCGTTGCAGCAGGATTGGCTGTAGGGGTTGTTGCTTTCGGTATGGTAACAGATACACCGTTCCCCGCGTTTGCCGCAGGTGCATTAAACATACCTGCTCTCAGCCCAAACATGCCTGCGCCCAACACTACCGCTGTGATTAACAGCGCTCCAATCAATTTTTTCTTACTCATACATCTCACCTCCTAATAGAATTTCAGGATATTTTTTATCCTGATAGCTTAATTATACAATTCTATTGTAGAGAGAACGTGAAGTTATTGTGGAGAAAACGTGAATTTTAGTGGGCTCATTTGAATTTAATAAGCATAAAAAGGAAGCCAATTAGAATACCAAGTATAGTTACAGAAAAAATAATAGTGGCATAGAATAAGATTACTTTAATTTCTCTAAGTTCTTTTCTGATTGCCGAAAGTCCGTTCTTCAAATTTTCATCTTTTTCTTTATTTGTCTCCTTCATTTGTTTAATCCTCCCTTAGATTCTTCATTTATTTTCACGTTCCACCACGGGCTTTCGGATATTCTGACTCCGCCCTGTTCAATTTGAGTGGCAGAAAAGAAGCTTTTACTCTGTGAAAGATATTTTTTGTTTATGTCTACGTAAAATATTCTTTTGTTTGTATAACCATATAAATTCGCGCTGGTCTTAATTATCACTTTGTCCTTGTTAAAAAGTAAAATATTTATATCCTTATCTACCATACGCCGAATCTCAATTCTGTATTTTGGAGCATTCTTGAAAGGAGTACTATCAATTTCAGGATAAAAAAATATTATAAGTTTTGTAAATGGGGGAACGCCACCAGAAAGTTTAATAGTGAATTCTATATATTTGCCTTTTACTGCAATTCTTACTGATTCAATAAATGAGGTTAGCCCAGCCTTTTGCATTATTTCTTTTGACCAAAGAGGGAGAAAGGTTCCGTATCTTGATTGCCTGGGTACTAAAAAAATTTCATTTTTCCTTACAAAAGATTGCATAAAAGAGGGGTTTGTTTCATATTGGCTTTTATGCATAAGGATAGCTCTTTTCTTTAATTTTTCTTCTTTAATGGAAAGATTTATTGTTTTCCATATGCCTTTAAGATTTTTAATGTACGTTGGCGGATTGATATAGTTATTTGGATAAAGTCCCCAGGGTGACGGCCACTTCTCTGCATGTACAAAGTATGTGTAGCAATCCGGATGTAATTTTTCTTTTAGATCAAACAACGCAGCTTTGATAAAAAGACCGCTTGCTCTATGATCCGGATTGATATCGCTTAAGGGAGGAAAGAATATCTTTGTAGGCATAAAAGAATAGATTACATTTTCGAGCAAGGTTAGTTCGTTTGCCTCAGTAAATGGAACGCCTATTTTATATGCGGTATTGTAAAATACTTTGTCATGCATTGTTAATCCTGAATAATATGGTTTTTTGCCAAAATAATCTGTCCATATTTTAAGAGTGCCAAAATCAGGGAAGCCTAAAAATACAAGATTACTCTGTTTTAATCCCAATGTTTCCATTGCTTTTACTGCTTCACGGTGCCGCTCTTCTCCTAATTCAATAGCACCGACGGGATTTGGTACAAATTCTTCTTTTACCATCGTACTTGTATTGTGTGTTCCATATGTTACGTAAATGATTTTTACTTTTGCTCCAATTTCTATAGCTTTTTCTATAACGCCAGAGCATGCAAGAACAGCATCGTCAGGGTGAGGTGAGATAATCAGCACTCTGTCGCTTTTGTTGAAAGAGATTCGAGGAAATGACTTAGGCATCGAGACTCCATAATCGTGGGCGATTGGCTTATAAACAAGAGCAAATGCTCCTATCAAGTAGCATATTAATGCGTAGAGTAATACTCTTATAATTGTTTTTCTTTTTCTCATAGCATCTCCTTAATAAAACTATAAAGAGGTTTCTGAATCTTTGTATTTAATTTTGGCTTTAATAGGAATGTTCAGTAAGGGTTTTGCGAGTGCTACAATCCTCTTTACATACATTGCTCTTGATAAAGGAACATTGAGGTTTTTTGCAATTTTATCTTCCTTTATTCTACCAAGTAAGCTGAGAATGCTGTCCAATATTACGTAATCAATCCCAATGTTCATGCTGTCAGTTAGTCCTGGAATTATATCCGGAGAGGGCGGACGATTAATTATCTTGTCAGGCAATTTTAGATACTTCGCAATTTCTATTACTTGAGTTTTGTATAAATCCGCCAGGGGCATAATGTCTCCCGCTTCTCCGTACCGTGCATAATAACCGATGCTAAGCTCAGTTTTGTTTCCCGTGTCTATTACAAGCTTGTTTTCAAGATTTGCATACATATATAAGGTTACTGTAATCAAGCGAGCCTTTGTTTCGTAATAAGCAATGTCCCTTCTGAATTTTTTATCTCCTTCTCCAAGCAAATGTTTAATGTAAATAGGATTATCTTTGTTTAATTCTCTATGTCTTTTTCTTGCATAAGTTGCTTTTATTTTTTCCGTGGATATGAAACCCATAATTGGCTGAAGGTTATAAACTCCCAGCGCGGTTAAAGCAACTGTAATATTTTTAATTTTTAAAGGAATCCCTAAATATTCAGAAACGAGCTTTGCATGGATTTTGCTCTCTTTGGGGGTATCTCTTTCCGTAATATGGACAAGTGTAACATTCTCTTTGCCAAGTGCCTCAACGGCTGCTGCTGCACAGACTGCGCTATCGATACCTCCACTTATCCCGATTACAGCCCCTCGTTTATTGAAAACTTTCACTTCTTCCTGAATAAAATGCACTATTTGCTTATATACAAGAGACTTATCAACGGTTTTCAAGTCTTGTTTATTCAAGCTTGTCATATATCTTTAAAATAAGTCCCATAATCCACTCTTTCTTTTTATACAAGAAATACAAAAAGAAATAAAGAATACCCAATTCAATCATTAAGCTCCAGAAATTGATTGAGAAGAATGCATAAATATAGATCCACGCATTATGTGCCCACCTATTTATTAAATCAAGTTTTGGAGTATCAAGTTTTACTACCTCATACCGGACATTATTATTGGATACCTTGACCTTGATATAATGATAGAAGAAGTGAGTAGGGTCTGACCCGTCAAGCTCTGCCCCGGCTCCTCCAGTTAAAATATATGGGGTATGGCCCCATATGCCTCTGTAGTAAGCATGGATATGAGAAACGAAAAGCATTGTAACATGGTACTTATCGAAGAGGTTATTGAGATCAAGTGCACATTGATAACATTCAAGACTATGACCTTGTATTTTTGAATTGGCCCCAAAGTACGGGTCAAACAAAGGAACATGCATAAAAACAAACCTATATTTATAGGCCTCGCTTTTCTGCAGCTCTTCCTTCAGCCAGCTCATCTGCCACGGATCTATATCTGTTTCGTTTGCATCATCCAACATTATGAAATAGCTGTTTTTTGTGTGGAAGGAATAGTAAAATCTTCCAAAGTAGTGATAATAGTTGATGCGGCCTTCATCATACGTTTCGTGATTTCCTATTACTGTTAAAAGCGGCTTCTTGAGGTTTTCTACCTGATCGAGAAAAAACATAAATTTTTCTTTATCTCCTTCAAATACCAAATCGCCGTCGTCTATTGCAAAAAGTGAATTATCATTATTAACCTTTTGTATTAATTCATTAAATGTAGTAATGGAATTTTTGTTATCTGCGAACACGTCGAACGTGAAGTTTGCTTCTGTTTTATCGATTTTTTGTAAGTTTATATAATTATAGTCTCTTATTTTAGGCTCTGAGGACATCTCGTTGACTTTTATCGCTGTAGCAAATACCATAAGTGAAATAATGATATAAAATATAAGCTTGCTGAAAATTTTCTTTCTCAAGGTTTTTTCCTCCTGTAAACTATAATATAGATAATTGTTAGAATTACAACAAAAACCAGCATAATGTACGTAATTAAGCGCAAGTTCTGTCTTATTAATAATTCGTTTGCACCTATGAAGTACCCAAGTAGTGCAAGAATAACTATCCAAATACCGGCCCCGAGAGCGGTAAACGAGATGAATTTTGGAAGAGACATTCTTGAAACTCCTGCTGGTAGAGATATATACTGCCTTATCCCGGGTATCAGCCTGCCTGTAAATGTTATAATATCTCCGTGCTTATCAAAGAGCTTTTCCATATTTTCC
>WFSP01000022.1 GCA_015485995.1 Caldisericales bacterium
TAGAGTCACCTCCGTATCAAAAAAGTGTATTTTCAAAGTTAGAATGCATATACTGCTTTGCTTTTACCGTTGCCTTTCTACCCTTAGGAGTACGTAAAATAAAATTTACTTTCATTAAGTAGGGTTCTATGATATCTTCAATCGTACCTTTATCTTCTCCCACTGCAGTAGAAAGCGCTTCAATTCCAACTGGCCCCCCTTTAAACCTAAAGACAATATTTTTCAAATACTTCCTATCCAGATCATTTAAGCCAAACTCATCAATTCGCAAGCTTGAGCAAGCCTCTTGAACAATTTCACTATTCACTTTTTTAATGTTTTTCACTTCTGCAAAATCTCTCACTCTTTTTAAAAGCTGGATTGAAATCCTTGGCACACCCCTGGAACGTTCACCTATAAGAAGTGCCGCATCTTCTGTTATGCTTATATTTAAGATTTTGCTGTCTCTTAGCACAACCTTCTTAAGCTCCTCCGGTTTATAGAGCTCCAAATGATATACGATGCCAAATCTATCTCTCAAAGGTGGAGAAATTAGACCAAAACGTGTTGTCGCCCCAATCAAAGTAAATAAGTTCAAATCGAGCACGATCGTATGTGCAGAGCGTTTCGAACCTGCCACAATGGGCAATTTAAAATCCTCCATAGCGGAATATAAAACTTCTTCGACTGCCTTAGGCAAGCGATGTATCTCGTCTATAAAAAGGACATCTCCCTTTGAAAGCCCGATGAGTATTGCGGCTAAATCTCCAACTTTTTCTATGGAAGGCCCTGTAGCATGCTTTATCGCCACACCAAGTTCATTTGCAATGATACCTGAGAGTGTTGTTTTTCCAAGCCCAGGTGGGCCATAAAAAAGTGTATGGTCTAATGTTGCGTTTCTTGACTTTGCAGAGTTTATAAATACCTTAAGGCTCTTTTTTATAGAATCCTGGCCTACAAAGTCTTTCAAAAATAATGGACGAATTGAGTTATTCTGCATTGCTTAATTTTTTAATCGCATCACGGACAATTTCTTCAATTCTACCCTCGTCACCTACTTCTTTTAAAACCCTACTTACATCCTGGGCAGCATATCCCAAAGAAATAAGCGCAGAATGCGCAAGTTTTATCTTTTCACTCTCTATCTTTTTTTCTTCTTCCTTAATCTCTCCGCCAAGCTCTATGACTATACGTTTTGCTGTTTTTTCACCTATGCCAGGCACAGGCTTAAACGCCTTGTAGTCTCCACTATCTATAACCTGAATAAGTTTTTCTTTTGTAAAAACTTTAAAAATTCCCATTGCCGTTTTAGGGCCAACACCACTTACTTTTTTTACAATAAGCTCAAATATTGCTTTTTCGCTTCGGCTATCAAAACCATATAACGACAAATCATTCTCTTTGCGGCTCTCGTAAATGTGCAAAGAATATTTTTTAGTAGGTACAAAATTTTCCGGATGGGAAACAAATACTTCAAATCCTATCCCTTTTACAAAAAGGACTATGGAATTTTCTGAAACTTCCCTTACCTCTCCTTCGATTAGCGCAATCATAGTGCAGTAGCCTCAATGTACGGTAGGTTATAAATATGGCACAATGCAAGAGCAATACCATCGGCAGCATCGTCAGGAGTAGGCTTCTTGTCCATTTTTAATATTCTTTGAACTGCAAATTGCACATCTCTTTTTGTAGCACGCCCCACGCCTAATAAAACTTTTTTAGCCTCAAGGGGCGTGTATTCAAACAAAGGTTTATTGTATTCCGATGTAATAAGCATCGCAACTCCACGTGCCTCGCTTACGTTAACAACAGTTTTCAGATTTGTATTAAAAAAAATCTTTTCAATTGCAACATGGTCGATATTATTCTCATTAAATATTTCTTTAAGGCCTGAGTGAATTTTCCGGAGCCTATCCGGAACTTTATCAGTAGAAGGTGTTTTAATTACTCCATACTTAACAATAAAAATACCGCCACTGCTCTTTTGCACGATGCCAAACCCCGTGCTCGCAAGCCCCGGGTCTATCCCAAGTACATTAAGCATCGGCTAACCTAATTTCTCGGTAATTTGCTTGAGCTCCTCTTCATCTATATCGTAATTTGTATAATAGTCCTGGACATCATCGTGGTCTTCCAAGGCGTCACATAGCTTAATTACTCTTACCGCATCATCACCACTTACTTTAACAGTAGTTTTGGGTTCAAGCACAACCTCCGCGCTCTTAATTTTAAGCCCGGATTGGACAAGCTTTTCCTTTACACTATCAAGGGATTTAGGGTCCGTATATACTGTAAATATCCCGTCAGCTTCTTTCAGGTCCTCTCCACCGGCATCTGCAACAACCATAAATAATTCATCATAATTCATACCTGCAGGCTCAAGTTCTATCTCGCCTTTTGTTTCAAAATTCCAAGAAACAGCGCCGCTTTCAGCAAGACTTCCTCCATAATTGCTAAGAAGCCTTCTCAGTTCTGCAACAGTCCTGTTCTTATTATCAGTAGAGATTTTCAAGATAAAAGCAATACCTGAAGGCCCATACGCTTCATACGTAAATTCTTCATACGTTACGCCGGGCAGTTCACCTGTGCCACGCATAATTGCTTTTTTAATGTTATCCAGTGGCATACCTAATTTTTTTGCCTTATCTACGGCATTACGTAAACGGGAATTAGTTTCCGTGTTTCCTCCACCTTCTTTTGCTGCAATAATAACTTCCTTTGTGAGTTTTGTAAAAAGCTTACCTCTTTTAGCATCCTGGGAACTTTTTCTACCCTGAATGTTGTGCCATTTTGAATGTCCTGACATTATAAAACCTCCCTATTTTCTATTTTCTAAAAATTTTCTCACCATATCTAAAAAATATTTATGGATTCTTAAATCCCTGCCTAATTCCGGATGAAACGCAGATACAAGAACATTTCTTTGCCTTGCAAAAACAATACCTTCGGAAACTTCCGAAAGTACTTCCACATCAGCTCCTGCGTTTTTCCCGACAGGCGCACGAATGAATATCGCATGAAACAAAGTATCAAATCCTTTGATATCAAGGTCAATTTCTTTACTGTCCACTTGCCTTCCGAATGCATTCCGAACAATTTCCAAATCCATAAAGCCAAACTTAAATTGGTCGTATCCTTCTATTCTGTTTGACAAAAGAATCATTCCTGCACAGGTTCCGTAAATTGGCATTCCATCTTTCACGCGTTTCCTTATTGTATTTTCCAAATTAAAACCGGTAATTAATCTACCCATCGTAGTACTTTCTCCGCCTGGAATCACAAGGCCGTCTATTTTTTCTATTTCCTCTATTCTACGCACAGGAACTGCCTCTTCACTACCCGATTCCCTCAGCATATTGATATGTTCGGAAACCGCCCCTTGTAAGGCAAGCACGCCGATTCTCATCTATTCGCTCCTCACCTGCATTTTGTCTTTTTCAGAAAGGTCTCTTATATCAATACCTTGCATTTCCTCCCCAAGATCTTCCGAAATCTTTGCAAGAATTTTTGGGTCATCGAAATAAGTAGTTGCTGCAACTATTGCTTCCGCACGTTTTTTAGGATTAGAAGATTTGAATATTCCGGAGCCAACAAAAATACCATCTGCGCCAAGCTGCATCATAAGGGAAGCATCCGCAGGGGTTGCAATACCTCCTGCTGCAAAGTTCACTACCTGCAATTTGCCAAGGTCCTTTACCTCTTTAAGAAGGGTAAAAGGAACTCGTAACTCTTTTGCCTCTACATAGAGTTCTTCTTCGGCCATGCTTTGAACTTTTCTTATCTCATCCATTACCACACGCATATGTCTTACGGCTTCTACAATGTTTCCGGTACCAGGCTCCCCTTTTGTTCTTATCATTGCAGCACCTTCAGCAATTCTCCTCAATGCTTCACCGAGATTTCTTGCTCCACATACAAAAGGCACTTTAAAATCCCATTTGTTAATATGGTGCGTTTCATCTGCAGGAGTAAGAACTTCGCTTTCATCTATAAAATCAACTCCAACTGCCTGAAGAATTTGTGCTTCTGCGAAGTGTCCAATTCTTACCTTCGCCATCACGGGTATAGAAACAGTGTTCATAATATCTTTAACAAGTTTCGGATCTGCCATTCTGGCAACTCCGCCTTCTTTTCTTATATCGGCAGGTATTCGTTCAAGGGCCATAACAGCAACAGCACCTGACTCTTCAGCTATTTTAGCCTGCTCCACGGTTGTAACATCCATAATAACCCCGCCTTTAAGCATTTCGGCAAGGCCTCTTTTTACCTTAACAGTACCAAACTTCTCTTCCATAATGTTTCGCCTCCTTACAACTATTATTGTATAACTTTCGCATTAAAAATCAACTTACTTAACTTACAGAACTGCCTGCAACAAAGCCTGTTGAAAACGCTGCCTGAAGGTTGTATCCACCCGTTATTGCATCAATGTCAAGCAATTCCCCTACGATAAAAAGGTTATCTAATATTGCAGAACGCATTGTTTTAGGGCTAACCTCTTTGAGGCTTACCCCGCCCTTTGTAACAATTGCGTGCTCAAAACTCTCAGTGCCTAATATTTTAATAGGAAAATGCTTTAAAAGCAAAAGCATCTTTCTACGCTCTTCTTTTGTAATTTCACTGCATTTTTTATCACCATTAACCCCGCTTTTTCTCACAAAAATGGGTATCAATCTCATTGGAATTAATGAACACAGTGCATTTTTCAGATTTTTCTTTCCTTGTTTGTTAAATTCCCTTATAAGCCTATTGTCCAAAATCTCATATTTCAAAGCAGGCTTCAGATCAATTTCTATAACAAGCGGAGAGGAAAGATACGGAACAATTTCAGACGAAAGAGTAAGGACAATAGGGCCGGAAATTCCTTTTGCAGTAAAAACCATATCCCCGAAATGAGAAAAACTTTTATTTTTAATTTTGGCGTGCACCGCGACGTTCCTCAGTGAAAGGCCCTCTAATTTGTTTATCCAACCCTCTTTCGCAACAAGTGGCACAAGAGCAGGATAAAGTTTTGTAATTGTATGCCCTATTTCTTTTAACATAGCGTACCCATCACCGGTTGTCCCAAGTCCCGGAAAACTCTTTCCGCCAGTTGCGAGTATCACAGCATCACTTTTTAAAACTTTCCCGTTAGATAGTAAGACTCCGGAAACAAGTTTATCTTTAATTACAAGGGATTTTACAGAGTTGTTTAATACCACCCTTGCCCCGCGCCTATCTACCTCTTTTTTTAACGCATTCAGTACATCTTTTGACTTTTCAGATTTTGGGAAAACTCTATTTCCCCTCTCTACAATAGTTTCAACACCAACTGAATTCAAAAAATTAATGAGGTCATTATTAGAAAAAACCGAGAGTGCATGATACAAAAACCGGCCGTTTTTGCCAAAAGCATTTATAAGCTCTTCAATGGAGCCGGCATTGGTTACATTACACCTTCCTTTTCCGGAAACAAGAATTTTAAGGCCTGGCTTGGACATTTTTTCTAAAAGGATTACCTCTGACTTTTCTGCTGCTTTTATTACTGATATAAGACCCGCTGCACCAGCACCAACCACTATTACTTTTTTCACAGGGGAATTATACAGGAAATTTAAATTTTGTAAACAAATCATGCAAGTTAAGCATATTTTTACATTTAGACACCATTTTAACAAAAATAATCCATAGAATTAAATTGGTTTTTGCTCCTTTATAAGTTCCTGTAGATTATGTAAGGTAAAAAACTCGGAATTTCAATTAAAAAATCGTAATGAATAAAACATTAACACGCTTAGAAGTTAAAAGCCCTCTACCAATTTTCCTATCTATTAAATTATTAGAAAATTACCATATCATTACTGTTGGCCCTGCCTGCTTTAGTTGTTAGAACTATATATTCCGACGGCTTTGTAGGTTTTAAATATCTGAATAATTTGTAGGGGTTGACAAACACGATATAAGCATATAATTATAGATACTAAATATTTAGGTGGCCAAATTCCGCCTGCTAAAGCTGGCTACGTTTCACTGGCGGATTAAAAATACTTTAGCCAAAGCCATAAAAAGGCTTTTAAGGAAAGAGATAAAATGACTGACCTTGATATTGCACAAAATACCAAAATGAGGAAGATTAAAGACGTTGCCAAATATTTGGACATTAGAGAAGAAAATCTAAACCTATATGGAAAATACATTGCAAAAATAGAGCCTGAAGCAATGAAGCAAGTAGAGAATAAACCGGACGGGAAGCTAATTTTCGTTACGGCAATTACCCCCACAGCTGCAGGTGAGGGTAAAACCACCACAACAATAGGCCTTTCGGATGCATTAAATGATATTGGAAAAAAAGCAATGGCAGTAATCAGAGAGCCATCCCTCGGCCCGGTATTTGGAGTAAAGGGAGGAGGAGCAGGCGGAGGATATGCACAAGTAGTACCTATGGAGGAAATAAACCTTCAATTCACCGGAGATATTCCAGCCGTAGGCATTACCAACAATCTGCTTGCGGCAATGATTGACAACCACATACAGCATGGAAATGAGCTTGGGATTGATGTAAGAAGGATTACCTGGAGACGGGCAACCGATATGAATGACAGGGCTTTAAGAGAAACAATTGTTGCTCTTGGTGGGTCAGGTAACGGATATCCGAGAGAAACAGGATTCGACATTACTGCCGCTTCAGAAATAATGGCAATTCTCGGAATGGCACAGAACATAAACGACTTGAAGGAGCGTATTGGCAGAATTATTATAGGTTATACAAGAAAGAGGGAGCCTATAACAGCAAAAGACATAAAAGCAGTAGGTGCAATGGCAATTATATTGAGAAATGCAATAAAACCAAACCTTGTGCAAACACTGGAAAATCATCCCATACTTATTCACGGAGGTCCATTTGCAAATATTGCACACGGGGCAAGTACAATTACGTCCATAAAGCTTGCACTAAAATTAGCTGATTATGTAATTACGGAAGGCGGTTTTGCATCCGACCTCGGTGGCGAAAAATTTATGGATATCGTAAGCAGATCTGGCGATTTGCACCCTTCGGCTGTGGTAATCGTTGCTACTGTAAGAGCCTTAAAAATGCACGGGGGGCTTTCAAAAGACGAACTAAAGAAAGAAAATATTGAAGCCCTAAAAAAAGGATTGTCAAATCTGGAAAAACACATAGAGAATATGCATTTCTTCGGCCTGCCTATTGTTGTTACCCTAAATAAATTTGTTTCCGATACCGACGCGGAAATAAATACCGTAGAAAGTTTTGTTAAGGAACACGGTGCAAGATTTGCTCTCTCTGAAGTATGGGAAAAAGGTGGCAAAGGTGGTGAGGCTCTTGCCGGTGAAGTACTCGACGCAATCAAAGAAGATAAAAACGATTTCCGTTTCCTATACGACTTAGATGAACAGATAGAAGATAAAATATACAAAATTGCTACTGATATGTATGGTGCAGACGGCGTAGTTTACACTGGCAGTGCTGAAAAGGATATCAAACATATTAAAAAAATCGGATATTCCAATCTGCCCATCTGCATGGCAAAAACGCAGCTCTCTTTGTCTGATAATCCGAAACTCATAGGAAAACCCAGCGGTTTTAAAATAACAATAAGAGAGGTAAAACTTTCTGCAGGAGCAGGGTTTATAGTACCAATCGCAGGAAGCATAATGACAATGCCGGGGCTTCCAAAACACCCTGCGGCTGAAAAAATGGATATTTCGGATAATGGGAGGATCAGCGGGTTGTTCTGATGTATCTTGAAAAAATATCCGTATATGGCTTTAAAACTTTTAGAAAAGAAACAGAGATACTCTTCTCGCCGAAAGTTACTTGCATAGTAGGCCCGAATGGCTCGGGAAAAAGTAATATAGTAGACGGAATAAGGTGGGCATTGGGTGAGCAGCGAATTTCTCTTTTACGCGCATCTGATTCCACGGATCTCATTTTTTCCGGTTCTGCGTTCAAAAAACCAATTAGCGTAGCATCCGTAAAACTTGTTTTTAATAACGAGGACCGGTCCTTCCCTGACATAAACACTCCCAGGGTGATAGTGGAAAGAAGGATATACCGCTCACGAGAGGGAGGGTATTTTGTAAACAACAACCCAATACGGCTTCAAGATGTAATGAGGCTTTTCTATTCCGCAGGGATGTACAATCATACATACTCCATTGTAAGCCAGGGAAGAATAGAAGAGATTCTATTAGCAAAATCGGAGCAGAAGCGCGCCTTAATAGAGCAAGTAGCAGGGGTTGGAGTATTTAAAAAGAGGCGCAAAGAAGCCCTAAAAAAACTTAGTGAAACAGAACAGAATTTGCTTAGAGTAAAAGATATACTTTCAGAACTTAGGAAACGTGTGGAGCATATAACAAGTGAAGCAAAAAAAGCCCATATGTACTATTTTCTAACCGACCGATTAAAACAGGCTGAAGGGACTCTTCTCAATTACTCTCTTTCTAACTTAAAAAGACAAGTAGAAACAGTAAAAAGCGGCATAATGGATGTAGAAAACGAAGAGAAAATGTTGATTGAGAAACTCAGGGAGAGAAAAGAGAAATTAAATGAAATAAAAAATAAAAGTGAGGCTCTTTCAAGAGAAACCGGAACAACAAGGAATAAACGAGAAGAATTCCTAATAGAGGAAGCAAAATTAAAAGAAAGGGAGATCCATTTTGAAGAGCAGAAAAATCAGTTGGAAGAAAAATCCAGGAAAACCCTACTCGAGATAGAAAGGCTGAAAAGGAAGTTAGGATATATACAGAAAGATATAAAAGAGCTTAATACACAAAAAAATGTGCTACAAGAAGAAATTAACAAAAGAGAAAAAACCGTGGAATTGCTTCAATCCAACATAAAATGCACCGAAAATGAAATTGCCCCACTGCTTGACGAGGAGAAAAAGAACAAGGAGATACGCACAAAATTACAGGAAGTACGTGTAAAAAAAGAGCGTATTTTGTCATCAGTCAGATTAGAAATACAATATTTAGAAAAAGAAAAAAATAGAATAGAGCTGGTCATTAAAAATGCAGAATCTTCCAGTGTAAAAGAACCATCTTTCATAGAATCCAAAATAAACAACATTTTAAGGGTTTCTTCCGAAAAACAAGAGGAAAGAGAAAAGCTCTCAGAAGAAATAGCACTGCTTAAATATAAAATCAGTGAAATAAAAGAATTTATAGATACGCATACAATTAAAAATAAACATTTTAAAAATGGGACGCTGGGCAGCATATTAGATGTCCCGGATGTAAGAGTAGGCCTTGAAACAGAATTAGATGCATTTATACTTTCAAGCATAGAGGAGATTTACTCTAAACGTAACGGACACTTCTTAATCAAAGAAAATCTCGTCAACATAGAGAGCACAGAGACTGGGCAAACAAAACCGATTATAAAGTCAACAAATTCTCCCTACTTAAACGGGATATACATTTCTGAAACTCTAAAAGATGCGGTTGATTTTTTCAAAAAGAACGTAGGGATTGTTTTCATAAAAAAAATCATTACGAAAGACGGATTTGTCCTGCTTTCCCCGTTTGAAATAAAAATAAACAGCAATTTGCTTGTCAAGGAAAAAAGCAAAGAACTCGAAAATCTCGTCAGGGAAAAAGAATTAAAAGAGCAAAAGAGAAATACTCTTTCCAATGAAACATCCCAATTGAAAAACACAATAAAAGCGTTACAAAACGATTTGGAAAAAACAAAAGAGAAGCTTAAAGATAGAGACAAAGCCCTTATACAAAAACAGAGAATTCCTGCTATCGAAAAAGAAATTGCGGAAAAAGAAAGCACGGCAAAAAATATAGAAAAAGAAATAAAGACAACTATTAATCAAATTGAGATGCTGTCCGAAAAAGAGCAGGCGATTGAAAAGAAAAAAAGGCTGGACGAACTCAAAAACAGCTTACATAATGAGATGATGGCTCTTAAAGACTCCCAATTTCAATTCGAACGCATTGCAAGCAACCTGAAACAATCCGAACTTCGTCTTGAGAGAACAAATAGAAACATTGAAGAACTCGAAAAAGAACACAACAGTATTGAAACAAGTTTGAAAAATACAAAGCAGAATCTATTTCAGATAAAGAAATTGCACAACAAATTAAAGCTTGATATGGCAGATATTGAAACTAAGGAAAAAGAACTTAAGGAAAAAACGGATGATATCGAGCACGAAACAAAGAGAATCAATCTGGAAATTTCTCGTATGGAAGAACAAAAAGAAAACATATTAAAGAAAACAGAGAAACAACATATATCTCTTGCAGAAAAAACAGCTCAAATCAACAATATAAAAGAAAAAATAAAAGAAAAAAATATAACCGAACGGGAAATTACCTACAACGTTGACGAGAGAAAAATAAAAATTGAAATCGCATCAATAAAGGCAAAAGTTCAATCGCTTGGCGCAATAGACTTCACCAGCGTGGAAGAGGAAGAGAGCATAAAAGAAGAATTTAAGAAAAAGGAAGATGTTTACAATGATGTTCTTTCTTCAAAAAAAGAATTGGAATCTTTCATAAAAGAAATGGAAAATAGGGCGCACAGTGAATTCGAGAAAACATTGGAAGGAGTAGAAAAATATTTCTCCGTTTTTTTTAGAAGAATGTTTAAGGGTGGAGAAGCTGATATTGAAAGAATGTTAGATGAAAATAATGAGGTAAAGGGCATTGAACTGAATGTGAGGCTTCCAGGAAAGAAAAGGCAATCACTCCCTCTACTTTCAGGCGGCGAAAAATCACTGACTGCACTGGCGTTTCTCTTTGCAATCTTCAAAGTACGGCCTGCCCCGTTTTATGTGCTGGATGAAGCAGATGCGGCACTTGATGAAGAGAATGTCGTTAAGTTTGGAGAACTGCTCGGAGAAGAATCAAATTTCGCACAATTTATAGTGATCACACACAATAAAGAAACTATGCAGAAAGCAAACATACTTTACGGCATTACGATGGAAGAGGATGGAATTTCAAAAGTTGTTTCATTAAAACTTGTTTAGTGTATAATATTAAAATAGAGATTATTTAGGAGGCTTAATATGAAAAAAGTTGAATTAACAGCAGGAAAATTAAAAGGATTGGCAAGGCTTGCAGATAGAGAAGGGAAATTCAGGATGCTTGCGATTGACCAGAGGGGCTCTCTTCAAAGAATGCTGGCGAAAACAGCAGGAAAGGATAAAAGTGAGATAGGCTATAAAGAACTTGCATTAGCCAAGAGGCTTATAACACAATATCTCTCTCCGTATTTCAGTGCGACACTAATGGATCCTCAGTTCGGAGTCCCGGAATCACTAAAGTATCTTAACAGAAACTCCGCGCTTCTTATCGCAAGGGAAAAAAGCGGAACAATGCCTGCAGGATATAACATTAAAGAAAAGAAAACTGTTTTGCTTGACGACTGGAGCGTTGAAAAAATTAAAAAAGCAGGTGCAGATGCAGTAAAATTGCTTCTGTATTACAGGCCCGACGGGACAAAAGAAATTAAGGAATACCAGGAAAATATTGTTAGGCAAGTAGGGGAGCAGTGCAAAAAGTTCGACCTGCCATTTGTCCTTGAGCCCGTAGGATACGCATTTAAGGACGACGAACCGTCAACTGATTCTCCGGAATACGCAAAGAAAAAACCTGAGATAGTGCTTGCTATTGCAGAGGAATTTTCAAAGGAAGAATACGGTGTAGACATTCTAAAACTTGAATTCCCTGTTAACTTAAAATTTGTAAAAGAATTTCACAATGGATATTTCGATGGTAAAATAAGAGAAGCTGTTTATTCGTTAAAAGACGCAGAAAACGCTTGCTACGAAATTACAAAGAAATCCAGGGTGCCATGGGTAATCCTCAGCGCGGGAGTTGATATTGCCGAATTCGTTTATAACGTTGAAATTGCATCCAAAGAAGGGGCTTCCGGGTTCCTTGCAGGAAGAGCAGTATGGAAAGAATTTGCAAAGTATTACCCCAGCGAAGAAGATATGGCAGCTTGGCTTTCGACTTCCGGAGTTACAAACTACTACAGGCTTTACGAGGCAAGCAAAAAAGCGGTACCGTATCTTGAAAACAAACAATTCCAGAGCTTTGCAGGCATAGGCTTAAAAGACGCAGGAGAAGAGTGGTACAAAAAGTTTTAACCTGTAAATAAGAAAAAATTTTGTAAAACAGAGCAGGGTTTAAAAACTCTGCTTTTTATTATTTGCAACTTTTGCAAGTTTTGTGCTATTATAAACAATAGTGAAAAAGATGAAAGAAGCAGAATTTTATAGAGAGCAAATTGATTAGCCAGCCTTACTTTCAATTTTAATAAAAAGGTGAAGCTCGCATTGATTAGGAGGTGATCGTATGAGTGATTTGGACGCACGATTTGCATTTGGAAGTTTACTTGTTGCATTTGGTGTAACCTATGTTCTTGCACACTTTGCAGTAATCCCTATAATATGGACATTCTTAGGCTTTTTTCTTATATTTGAAGGCACATACTATACAATCAAGAAAATATATTCAAACAGAGAAGATTTTTCCGGATATTTATCTATGCTCTTTATAGGAATTAGCATATTGCTCTTTACGTTTAATATTATTCAGTATTCTTTCCCAGCTCTTCTTGCTTCTCTATTTATTTCCGTAGGTCTTGCACTGCTTATTTCCGGCGGACTGCTTAAGTTTATTATTAAAGAAACTATATATGGTATAGTACTTATCTGCATTGGGGCAATTTTTCTACTTCCATCCGTTTTTCACATTTCAGAAAATTTTTATAAATTTGTCCGTATATACGGATTCGGAGGCTTATTCATATTACTTGGTATAATAATCATACTGCCAGGGAAAGGAGATAAAAAGAAATGAAATGTTACAATGATCAAACAAGAGAAGCAGTTGGAGTATGCTCTCGGTGCGGCAAAGCAATCTGCCCGGAAGAGTCAATAATAATAAACGACAAACTTTATTGCAAAGAATGCGCGGAAAAAATAAAAGAAGAAGAGGCACATCCAAAGACACTGCATAGGTCGCTACACAGCAGAATGCTTGCGGGTGTTTGTGGAGGATTAGGTGAATACTTCGGAATTGACCCAACAATAGTACGAATTATTTTTGTTCTCCTGCTGATTGTTCCCAAAATAGGATTATTAGGAATATTACTATTATATATACTACTCTGGCTTATAATGCCTGAGGGAGATTAATAAAATGAAATGTTTTAATGACCCAACTCGCGATGCAGTTGGCACTTGCTCACTCTGCGGAAAAGGCATATGCCCAGAGGATGCAGTATATATAGAAGATAAACTCTATTGTAAGAAGTGTGCAAAGAAGATTCTAATAGGAGAAAACAAAGCAGAGAAAAAGCTTTACCGTTCTAGAAAAAACAAGTCGATTTGCGGAGTATGTGGGGGGTTTGCCGAGTATGCAGATACTGATTCTACGCTGATACGTGTTGTGTGGGTTATTGCAACATTGTTTACCGGAATCTTGCCGGGAATCATTGCTTATTTTATAATGTGCCTTGTCGTTCCGAAAGAACCAACAAAAACAGAACAAACGTGATGTTTTTTAGCATACGATATTAAGCATCAATAATGGATTTTACGTGTTGTAAACTTTCAAGGCCTCTTGCATAAGCATCGGAAGCTTTATCGAGAGCATTTGCTGCACGTCTTCTATTTTTTAAAGGTATGGTTTTGGTAGGAGGGATAAATGCTTTCCTTCCCACGTTTCTTTCCCACTGCCTCCAAAAAAGTAAAACATCCTCAAAATGCTTCACTGCACGAATCATTTCTTTCTGTGCCTTCTCGTTCAAAAAATGATGTATTCCAAGCAGGTAGGAAACATTTCCGTTCAGCGCAGTCCATTGCGGATAAACCGCAGATGAGAGGTACGGATGAACCGTGCCATCTTCCATAGAAAAAGAAAATTCCTGATTCCTAAGGTTTCCCGCAAATTCTTTATATGCCATTTTACCTGAAGACACATTATTTCTCATAATTTCTGTTTCAAGATTTAAAAATTCTTTTTTCATAAGGTTCACAAATCTGAGAAAGTTTTCTCTACCATAAAAACCTTTCCTGTCAGGGATTTTAGCGTAATCAACAGTTACAACAAAACTATTTTTCGCTAATAGCTCTTCTATATCTTTTTCTTCGCAAAATACACTTCTGTAAAATAAGGCTCTACCTTTTTCAACCTTAGCAATCAAGAGATTCTGCGGATAAAGAATAAATGGCTCTTTAGGAAGATCCGCCGCTGCCCGTAAACGATCAACGATAATATCAACTCCAAGAAATATTTTTATATTACTCTTTATATAATCAATACTCCCGTTAAACACAAAAGGAATTTTGTAATCATACAAAAACCGTAACGAGTAACCGCTCATAGCATTCAGCTCCGTAAGGAGCACTGGAAAACCCTCTGATTTAAGAATTGCATATAGATACAGTAAAAAATCATACTCGCATTGTACGCCTTTTTCTTTTATACCGGCAAAAATTGTTTCTATCTTTTCATTTTCCACACTTTGATTATAATTAATTAATGTAAAATATAAACAGGTAGGGGGTAGGAAAAATGATAAAAATTGTTACTGACTCAACTGGGTATTTAAATAAGGAATTTTGTAAAGAAAATGGTATTACAGTAGTTCCCTTGCATGTAAGGTTCGGCGAAAAATCTTACAGAGAAGGTGTAGATATTACACCAGACCAGTTTTATGAATTACTTGAAACAAATAAGGAACTTCCAAAAACTTCTCAGCCTTCAATTCAAGATTTTTTAAATGAATACCGACGCATCCTGAAAAATAGAGACGATGTCCTTTCCATACATATATCATCAAAACTCAGCGGCACGTTTAATGCAGCAAGGATGGCAGCAGAACAATTAGAACCTAACAGAATCAGGTTAGTTAATTCACAGCATACATCAATGATTATTTCATTTTTGGTGGAATTTGCCCTTGAGGAAATCAAAAAGGGAAAGAGCCTAGAAGAAGTTTATCAGTCAACAAATGCACTTGTCCCAAAGATGATTACGCGCTTTACTTTCTGGGATATTAAATACCTTGTACAGGGCGGGAGACTCAGTAAAGCAGAAGGATTAATCGGCTCTATACTCAGCATTAAGCCAATTCTTTCTTTTACAAACGGGGAGGTAAAAACTGAAAGTACGCCACGTACCTGGAAAAAATCACTTCGGAAGCTCGCAGAATATGTAGAAGAAACTAACAAAACGCTCGGAATTGAAAAAATAAGCGTAATCTATGGCACAAACAAAGCAGAGGCTGTAGATTTTGCAAATAAAATAAAGGAGTTATTAAACAAAGAAATCCGTTTGCAGCAGCTTGGAGCTGTTGTAGGGACGTATGCAGGGCCACGCTGGATAGGGATCGGCATTCAAACAAAAAAGTGAACAAAAATATTAAGCAAATTGTAGAAACTCTAAAAAAAGAGCTCAAAAAATATGGAGACCCCGTTGTAACAAAAGTTGCAAAAGAGAAAAAATCTCCGTATCGAGTGCTTATATCTACTATTCTGAGTTTGCGCACAAAGGACGAAACAACTCTACGAGCAAGTGAACGACTTTTTAAAAATGCAGACACCCCTAAAAAGATGCTTAACCTATCTAAAAATAAAATAGAAAAACTGATTTATCCCGTAGGTTTTTACCATAGGAAAGCGGAGCAAATACTAAAAATCTCGGAAATTCTCATTGGCGAATATAGTGGAAACGTGCCAGACAACCTTGACGAATTGTTAAAGCTTCCCGGTGTCGGCAGGAAAACAGCAAATTTAGTTCTGAACGAAGGGTTCGGTAAATTAGGCATCTGTGTTGATACTCACGTCCACAGGATTTCAAATAGGCTGGGAATTGTAAAAACAAAAAACCCTAAAGAAACAGAGTTTGCACTGCAAAAAGTTTTACCCAAAAAATATTGGATCATTTTCAATACACTGCTTGTAACGTTAGGGCAAAACATATGTACCCCGATTTCTCCAAAATGCTCGATTTGCCCCATAAATCAGTACTGCCAAAAAGTTAGGGTAGAGAAACACAGGTAGCGTTACACAGTTGTAAAAATCGTCCTTTACTTTAAAATAGTATATAATGAAAAATAAACTACTTGCATTGATTCTATCCGCATTGCTGCTTATTACCATTGGATGCAGCAGTACAACAACTACATACAACGTAGTAGATGCTGTAACCGGATTGCCAATTAACGGAACCGCAACTGTAAATGGAAAGGATGTAAACATTAAAAATGGAATAGTTTCAACAAAAACGAAAGAAGCCACTATAGAAAAAAATGGATACGAGAAAGCAAAGCTTAATGAAGCAAAAATTGTAAGACTTACGCCAATTGCGTTCTTAGAGCTGAATGTAAAACCTATTCCTGAAGAAATATACGTTGATGGAGTAAAATACCCCGTATTTCTTAAAAACAACTCTATAATATTATCTCCATTCACAACCGGAAATCATAAACTCACATTTAAGGGAAATTTTATAAATGAAAAATCGGTAAATGTACAGATTGCAAAAGGAGAAAACAAAATTTCCGTGAGCTTGCTGCTGAACAGTGAAAAAGCATACAACTTTCTTTCAAAAATAAAATTTCCGGAAGAATTCAAAAATATTGAATGCACAATAAATATAAATGGCACTGTAGACAAAGAAGATATGAATTATATTTTCAATGCACAAGTGCAAGATGGAAAGATAATGGCAATATCCGACAAAAACATAAGTTACCAATTTAAAGGCAATACTCCTTTTATAAAAGAAAACAACGCGCTTACTCAAGTAAAAGATAGAGAAACGGTTGCAGCACTCATCTATGCAAGAGATGTTTTGCAGAATATTTTAAAACTCAGGGAATTTATAAAGCCATTAAAATTAACCGACATTTCAAACAGCAATGCATTATTTATAAAACAACGAACTTTTGAGAGCAGGCCTTTCAGCGAGAGTATCACGTTATATTTCAATAAAGATGCAGTAAATAAAGCTATTGTTAATATAAAATCGCCGATAGAAAATACGGATCTTTTCGTTACCATAGATATAAAAACGGACTAAGGAGGAATTATGTCATTTACACACCTACACTTGCATACCGAATATAGTTTATTGGACGGACTAAACCACCTTCCGCAACTCGCGGAACGCGTAAAAGAACTTGGAATGGATGCAGTTGCAATTACTGACCATGGTAATATGTACGGAGCAGTAAACTTCTACGAAACTATGAGAAAAAAAGGGGTTAAGCCAATTATAGGCGTGGAAGCATACGTTGCTGAAAACGGAAGAAAATCAAAAGTAAGAGGCGAACGGAGATTTCACCTCGTCCTGCTTGCAGAAAACAACGAAGGCTACAAAAATCTGCTAAAACTTGTTTCAATAAGTTATATAGAGGGATTTTATTATAAACCACGCATAGATTATGAAACGCTTGAAAAATACAATAAAGGTATTATTGCAATGAGTGCATGCCTGCAAGGGGAAGTACCGTACAGAATTCTTCATGAAGGAAAAGAAGCAGGTAGAAAAGCCTTGCATAGATATCTCAACATTTTCGGAAAAGACCGTTTCTTTCTTGAAGTACAAAATCATAACATAGCAGAAGAGAAAAGAGTGATCCCCATTATGTCAGAGATCTCAAAAGAAGAAGGCATACCGCTTATTGCAACAAACGACGCACACTACCTCAAAAAAGAGGATGCAAGAGCACATGATATTTTACTTTGCGTACAAACGCTTTCAAAAGTGGACGATCCAGAAAGAATGCGTTTCCCAACGGAAGAATTCTACGTAAAATCAGAAGATGAAATGAAGCTGATGTTTCCCGGGATGGAGAAAGCTGTAGATAACACTGAAATAATAAAGGAGCGCTGTAACGTAAGCTTTGAGTTCAATACTTATCACTTACCCCATTTTGTAGAGAAAAAGGAAGATAAATGGGATGAGAGAAAAAACAAAGAAATGTTACATACACTTATAGAAAACGGCCTAAAAAAACGTTATCCAATGGAAAATATTGAGGAAGCAGAAAAAAGAGCAAAATATGAAATAGGAATCATAGAGCAAATGGGCTTTACAGATTACTTTCTTATTGTTCAAGATTTTATCAATTGGGCCAAAAATCATAATATCCCAGTTGGGCCCGGAAGAGGATCAGCAGCAGGCAGCATTGTGTCCTATGCACTCAGAATAACAGACATTGACCCGATCAAGTATAGCCTATTTTTTGAGAGATTTTTAAACCCTGCGCGTATATCTATGCCGGATATTGATGTAGATATCGGGGACAGGGGCAGGGATAGAGTTATCCAGTACGTACGGGAAAAATATGGCTTAGATCGCGTAGCACAAGTTGCAACATTTGGTAAAATGGAAGCACGCGCAGTAATAAGAGATGTTGGTAGAGCACTGGACTTCTCATATGCAGAAATTGATAAAATCGCAAAACTTATACCGTTTGGGTTTTCGCTTCAAGATGCAATCAATATGGTCCCTGAACTAAAAGAGAAAGCATCAAGTGAGCAGTACAAACTACTCTTTGAGGTAGCACTTAAGTTAGAAGGAGTTGCACGAAACTTTTCTACACATGCCGCCGGTGTCGTAATAGGAGATGCACCCTTAATGGAATACGTTCCGCTTCAGCTCGATAAAAATGGCTCCGTAATTACACAATTCGACAAAGACATCGTTGAGCACATAGGATTATTAAAAATGGACTTCCTTGGATTAAAGAACCTCACAGTAATACAGGATACAATTGAAATGCTTCATAAAATAGGCATAGACGTAGATTTTGATAAAATTCCTACAAATGACAAAGAAACTTATGCAATGCTTCAAAAAGGAAATTCTTCAGGAGTATTCCAGCTCGAAAGCGGTGGGATGAGAAAAGTATTGAAAGGTGTAAAGCCAGAGAGTATTGACGACTTAACAGCAGTTGTCGCACTCTATAGGCCGGGAACAATCAAGGCAGGAGGGATAGAAGAATACATCAATAGGAAAAACGGTAAAACAGCCGTGACATATCCACACCCAAGCCTTGAGTCTATCTTAAAAGACACATATGGCATCATTGTCTACCAGGAACAGGTAATGCAAATTGCAAACGTACTTGCAGGCTACACAATGGCAGAAGCAGATTTATTGAGAAAAGCGATTGGAAAGAAAAAACCGGAGATTCTGACAAAACAGAGAAACATTTTTATAGAAAAAGCCATAAAGCAAGGTGTAGGTAAGGATACAGCAACAAAAGTATTTGACCTTATCGAGTATTTCGCGGGATACGGATTTAATAAATCTCATGCCGTATGTTATGCGACAATTGCCTACAGGACTGCGTATCTCAAGGCGCACTACCCAAAGGAATACTTTACCGCTTTGCTTAACGGATATATCGGAAATGAGAATAAGACAAAAGAACTTCTGTTTGAAATCAGAAGAAGTGGCATTTCTATTCTTCCGCCGGATATTAACAAATCGGATATATATTTTAAAACCGAGGGGGAAGGTATACGCTTCGGGCTTCTTGCAATAAAGAGTACCGGAGAAAAAGCATTGGGCCTAATTATAAAAGAAAGAAAACAAAATGGAAATTTTAATGGATTTACCAACTTCAAAGATAGGATACAAAGTCTCCGGGTAAACAAAAAAGTTATTGAAAATTTAATAAAGGCAGGGTGTTTTGATTCATTTGGGGAAGATAGGAAAAATCTTCTTACAAACGGCGGAAAAGAAAAAGAAGAATCACTTTCTCTATTCGGCGCATCACTTCCTCGGACTGTTAAAAAAGCAATAAGAGCATCTATGATGGAGCTTCTGAGCTATGAGAAAGAGGCGTTCGGTTTCTATATCACTGACCACCCGATAAATTCCTATCTACCAATTATGAAAGATGCGAACCTGAGAACCATTTCTGATTTGAATGAAAATGATGATGGAAACATCGTAAAAGTTGCAGGCATAAAAGGAAAATTTAAGCGCTCAAAAACACGTAAAGGACAGTCTATGTATAAGTTCGAAATAGAGGACAGCGATGCAAGAGCCATAGTAGTTGTATTTCCAATGGCATACGAAACATTTTCAAAATATGCCGACAAAGAAGGAGTCCTTGTTGTAGAGGGTAGGGCAAAAAAGGAAGGAAACGGTTTTACAATTATTGCAAGCAACGTAATAAATTTCTTTACCGAAGCGGATATAAAAAAGAAAAATGAATTCAATGCTATTCATATATACGCAAAAGACCACGAAGGCATCACCCGGAAACTTACTGCTTTAAAAGAAGAAATGGAAAGACATAAAGGTCGGGCTCCTCTGTTTATTCACATTCTTACGGATCACAAAGACATAAAAATAAAAACATCTTCAAAATACTATGTGAAAACTTCAATAAACTTCATCAAAAAGGTCGAAGAGCTGTTCGGGAAAGATTCAGCTATAATCACCGATTGGAGAAACGAAAGAACCTAAAAAAGTATTTTTTATGTCAAAGTATTACCCAAAACCGCTCGTTACGTATCAAGCATTGGTTCGTTTTTATCAACACATTGAAATCTTTAAGTTTGGAACAGGGTGTCGTATTCCATAAATACTGAGATTACCAAAACTAATATAATTAATATTATCATACCTTATAATATATAATTTTTTCGATTTTTCAAACAATTACTGTGATCTCCAATTTGTGCCCAAACCTTTTGAGACTTTACCCATAAATGATGAGACTAAATTACTATATTCCATAAATAATGAGACTATAATCTTTTTCCACTCAAACATGTAATTTGAAATAAAAATTTTAATGCTATAATAACAACATGAATATCTACTTAAAAAGAAAAAATTAGAAAAAAGGGGGGAATAGTGACGTTCCAGCACCGCTTCTCTGCAGGATATTTTTACAGTTTTAAGAACAAGAGAATAATAGAAATAAGATCAACGCTCGAAGGAAATTATTTCCTTATGCTGGAATTTGACAAGAATGTAAAACAGTATCAAGAGCGCCCATTCCAGGTTTTCACGAAGATTAAAGGTAAAAAAGTTTCATATACCCCAGATTGTTTAATTACGTTCAAAAACGCTGATACTAAGAGCATCATTACGGAAATCAGGTACAGAAGAGAACTATTTAATGAAAAAAGGGAGAACATGCTTAATAAAATACGCACATACACATCCTATGTTATTGAGCATAACATGCACTTTAGGGTAATTACTGAAAAGGATATAGAAAATACCTATCTTAATAATTTAAAACTCCTGTACAGGTTTACCACTGAGCCTAATATAAACGGGAGGTTCGAAGAGTACAGAGACCAAATAATATCAATCATTAAGAAAGAAGGGGGTCTTTCTGTAGAAAATATACTCAAAACATTCGGCAATTCTGTGTATGAAAAAGGATTTGTACTGCCAGTCGTATGGTTTCTTATTACATCTGGAGTACTTAAAACCGACCTGAATGTTCCGCTTACCAATAATTCAATTGTGGGGCTAAACAATGATAAAAATTAAAAAGAACGAAAAAATCTTATACCACAATACTGTATACAGAATTCAAAGAGTAATAGATATGAAAACTATACTTATAAAGTCAGAGGAAGGGGAAGTCCTAAAAATACCAATTTCGGAGGTCATGCCTTTAGAGAATAAGGATAAAAAACATAAAGCTTTTGACGATCTGTCAGAAAAAGAATGGAATGAATCAAAAAGTCGATTCGAAATTATCAGTCCGCTCCTTTTTCCAGAGAGAACAAGAAAAGACGTTACAAACAGAGCAAAAGAATTCTCAATGTCTACAGCCACTCTTTACAGGTGGATACGAATGTACGAAACAACAGGGAAAATAAGCTCGCTTGCACCTAAAAGAGGGGAATATGGAGGCAAAGGTAAACATAGGATAAATCCTGTAACAGATCAAATAATCAAGGAAATAATAGAAAAAGACTACTTAAACGCACAAAAATACTCTCTTAAAAGGGTCTATTATAAAATTGTAAGTATCTGCAAGGATAAAGCGCTACCTGTGCCCGGAATAAACACAGTAAGAAGAAGGATTAAAGAAACATCTCAAAAAGTAATCGTAAGGGCAAGGGAAGGGAGAAGCAAGGCAATGAACATCTATGGGCCATCCAAATCGTCGTTTAAAGCAAGCTACCCATTAAACGTAATACAAATCGACCATACACCGCTCGACATTATAGTAGTGGATCAGGTTCACAGAAAACCAATAGGAAGGCCCTATATTACGGTAGCATTGGACATATATAGCAGGATGGTATACGGAATTTACATCTCTCTGGAAGCGCCGAGCTTTTTCTCAGTAGGGCAGGCACTGTACCTAGGAGCAATTAAAAAGGAACGCTATCTGGAAAGGCTTGGAGTCAAAGGAGAATGGAATATATGGGGTATGCCAAAATCTCTTATTATACACATGGATAATGCAGCGGAATTCAGAGGCGGCAATCTGAAGAAATTCTGCGAAGAGTATAACATTAGCACAGAGTTCAGGCCGAGAGGTGCACCGTACTACGGGGGCCACATAGAAAGGTTCATAGGCACACTTAACAAAGAGACGCACAACTTACCAGGCACTACTTTCTCAAATATAAGCGAGCGCGGAAGCTATAAATCTGACAAAAAGGCAAGTCTTACTCTCGATGAGTTAGAGAAGTGGATCGTGGAATTTATTGTGAATGTTTACCATAAGCGTATCCATTCAGAACTTGGTATGTCCCCTGAAGAAAAATACAAAAAGGGCGTGCTGGGAAGCAGCGATTCTCCAGGAATCGGTTTGCCGGACATAATAAGCGGGGGAGAGGCAAAAAGACTCAGAATTGCTCTTTTGCCTTTCTTCCAAAGGACCGTGCAAAAAGATGGAGTAAAAATAGACGGGGTAAAATACTACAGTGAGGTTCTAAGGCGCTTTGTTAAATTGGAGGAAACGGGAAACAAGAAAAGAAGGAAGTTCATATTTAAAAGAGACCCAAGAGACATATCCGTCATTTATTTCTATGATCCTACAGTAAAAGACTACTTCGAAATTCCATATAGGAATATAGGAAATCCATCCATTTCCATATGGGAATTAGAGAAGGCCAAAAAGTTTCTTACTAATAAGAACATCAAAAATTACGACGAAACAAAAATATTCGAAGCTATAAAAAGGTTGAATGAGATAGAGAAAGAAGCTGCAAGAAAGACAAAGCTTGCGCGGAGAAAACAATCATCCAAACGTTACCATCAAAAGAATCTGAAAGCACAGAAAACGGATACTCATGATAAAGAAAACAGTGAGAAAAACCGCATGCAAAACAATTTACTCAAAGAGATAATGAAAGAGGGGGAAGAGTTCGATATTCTCATAGAGGACTCAGAGAAGGATGGAGAAAACTGAATTAGAGAAATACAGAAAATCCTTACATCCCAAGGCGCTGGAATACCTTAATAAAAGCGATGTTGAAAGAATTCGTTTCATCAGAATAAGGAAGTTTATTATGTACCGGAGGGCAAAAGACCTTTTGGGTAAACTCGACGAGCTGCTCGAAGAACCAAGACATGAAAGAATGCCGTCTTTTTTACTTGTAGGGGACAGCAACAACGGGAAAACAAGCCTTATCAGGGAGTTCGAAAGAAGGCATCCAGCAGAAGATCTAGTAAATGAAGTTCTCATACCTGTTATAACGATAGAATGCCCCCCTAGAGGAACCTTAAATACACTGTACAACCACATACTGAACGCCATACTTATCCCATACAACTCAAGTGACGGTATATCAAAAAAGATCGCTGAGGTTAACTACTTTTTCAGAAAAGTGCACTTAAAAGTACTTATAATAGACGAAATACACAACATACTGAGCAGTCCCGTGTCTAAACAAAAACAATTCATGAACGCACTAAAGGGGCTGAGCAACACGCTCAATATATCTATGGTGCTCGTAGGGACAAAAAACGCACTGAATGCAACATCAACAGACCTTCAGATAAGCAGTAGGTTTAGGCCGCTTGTCCTTTCAACATGGAAGGCTGATAAAGACTATTACCTTTTACTGAAGAGCATTATGAAAACCCTGCCGCTAAGAAAACCCTCGCGCGTGCTTGAAGACATAAATCTTGCAGACAAGATACTGGACTTATCTGAAGGGTTGATAGGAGAAATCATCAAAATAATAAACGATACTGCAATTTACGCAATAAAGAGCGGGAGCGAGCGGATTACGGAAAAGGAGATAAACGCAATTAAATACGTAAAGCCTTCCCAGGCAAGAAATATATCTATGCTTGACCTTTAGTGCTAAATTTTGCTTACAAGATCCACTCCCTGGACAAAAGGGCAATTTCAAAAGCACGATTCAGTATAAGGGTAACGCCTGTGAACTACCTCAACTTTCTGCTACGCAGATAAGTTAAGGCTTCCTGCTTCAACGGCTCTCCTGCGAGATGCCTCCACAGGCTCTGCGGACAGTCCCTGCCCTGACAAAGCAAACTTCAGTATGTTTTTACTTGCATTTACATCCCTGTCGTGGGTAGTGTGGCAGCGAGGGCAAGTCCACTTTCTTTTTGAAAGTGGAAGCTTGTCTATCTTATATCCACATATACTGCATACCTTGCTGGACGGATAAAATGTGTCTATCTGGACGAGCTTTCCGCCCTGCCATTCACTCTTGTACTTGAGAAACTCCACGAACTTACTCCAACTTGCATCACTTATGGACTTTGCAAGGTAGTGATTTTTCTGCATGTTTTTTACTGAGAGGTTCTCTACTGCAACAAAGGAGTACTGCTTGGCTATCGCAGTACTTACTTTGTGCAGGAAGTCGCCCCTCTGGTTTAAGACCTTTTCGTGGAGCTTTGAGATCTTTGCTTTCATCTTGTACCAGTTCTTAGAATGTAGCTTCTTTCTTGATAACCTTCTTTGAAGTACTTTTAGCTTTAACTCAGTCTTTCTGAACCACCTGGGATTGGATACTTTCTCTCCGTTTGATAGAACTGCAAAGTGTTCCAATCCTACGTCTATACCTACTGCTTTAAACGGCCTTTCAGTTATCTCTATAACTTCTTCGACGAGGATGGATATGAAGTACTTGCCGTTTTTCCTTGAAATCGTTGCCTGCTTTATTCTGCCGTTCTGAGGCAGCATTCTGTGAAACTTTACCTTTATTCCGCTCTTTAGCTTTGGAATGTATACTCTGCCTTCTTTAACTTTAACGTTCTGCGGAACGTTGAAAGACTGGTAACTGTTCTTTTTGCTTTTGAATTTTGGAAAGCCGAGGTGTAAAGACTTTGCTTTCTGCTTTGGAGTCTTTGCTTTTGCAATAGCTGTTTTTCTTTCCCTAACTACTTCTCTTGTAAATGCCCTTTTGTATGCTTTCATAAGGTTGTGAATTGAAACCTGGAGAGATTGGGAGTTAATGTTGTTCAGCCACTTATACTCATCTTGCTTCTTTAATTCTTTAAGCTCTTTTTGAAGTTCTATTTTTGATTGAAGCTTACTATCTCTGTACTTATGCCAGAAGTAATTGTAGACAAATCTGCAGGCTCCGAAGTGGTTCTCTAAAAAAGTGATTTGTTCTTTGTTTGGGTACATACGGTACTTGTACGCTTTTAGAATAACCTTTTCCATGTTTGCATTTTACTACTACTCTGCTATAGTGTCAATATGAAAAGAGCACACTATCATGCTAAATACGATGTGACTTCCTCTCCTCACTGAAGTGAGGAGCTTCCCGTTTCGCAGGATGCTACTGCACCCTCCACGGGCATCAGTTCGGGGCAGTCCGCCCCTACCGCCTGGTTAAGGCTGGCGAGGCCTACTTTGAGCAAGTTAATCGCGGCGTTTAAGTCTCTATCGTGTTTTGTCCCACATACAGGGCAAACCCACTCCCTATCTGAGAGGGTTAGGTTTTCGTTTTTGTATCCGCATATGCTGCACAGCTTAGAGGACGGGTAAAATGTGTTTGCTTTGATTAGTTTTCTGCCGTATAGCCTGGTTTTGTATTCAAGGAGGGAGATAAACTTATGCCAGCTTGCGTCTGCTATGTGCTTTGCAAGCCTATGGTTTTTAAGCATTCCCCTAATGTTCAGGTTTTCCACAACAATGGCTTGGTTATCGCCAATGATTTTCCTGCTTAGTTTATGCAGAAAGTCTTCCCTTTGGTACTTAATTTTTTCGTGTAACTTGGCTATTTTCTTTCTCAGCTTTATGTATTTTCCGCTCCCCTTCTCTTTTCTTGATAAATGCCTTTGAATCTTTTTGAGTTTGCTCTCAGAAAGTATGAGATGCTTTGGTTTCTTTATCTTTTCACCGCTGGATAGAGTGCAGAAGGTTTCTATCCCAACATCTATGGCTACAATGTTATCCGATTTTGGCAAAGGCTTTAGCTCTCTATCAACAAGCACATTGAGGTAAAATTTTCCAGTTGGAGTTTTTGTTATGGATATGGATTTAATCTCTCCCTCTATTTCTCTGTGCTTAATAAATCTCAATGGTTTTTTAATCTTTGGAATTTTTACCTTATTGCCGTTAATGGTAAAGTGCTGTGGAATGGATACTGAGTTTGCCTTTCTCTTGTTTTTAAATTGAGGGAATTTCGCTCTCTTTTTAAAGAAGTTTTTGAATGCCCTATCAAGCCACTTTACAGTCTCTTGAAGTGGTTGGCTGTTGGCTTCTTTGAGAAAGGGAAACTCCTCTTTCAGCTTAAGTAGGAGCTTTTTGTATTTGTAGTAGTTCCACTTTTTACTTTGTGTTTCGTAATCCCTTTTTGCTATTTCAAGAAGCTTGTTGTAAACAAACCTACAATGCCCCATTTGGCAGTTCAGAAAGTCTATTTGGCCTTTTTGGGGGTATAGTCTGAATTTGTAAACGTAATTCATATCTTCTTTTGATTTTCTATGTATTTTCTTATTACTTCCTCTGATACAGAACCAACGGTTTCAACATAGTAAGACGGGTTCCATAGATGGCCTTTCCAGAGTTTTCCCTTTAACTCAGGGAATTTAAGAAACAATTTTCTTGCACTTATACCTTTAACTATCTTTGCTATGTAAGATGGAGATATTTTAGGGTGTGCGGATACAAAAAGATGGACATGGTCTTGTTCTCCAACTTCCATAACAGAAACTTCAAAACCTTTCTCATTGGCTACTTCTGACACTATGCTTTTAAGTTCTCTTTCTATCTCGGGAGTGAGAACCTTTCTGCGGTATTTGGTGGAAAAAACGATATGGTAATTGCAGTTGTAAACACAGGTTCTTGCCCATTTTATGTTAGGTTTCAGGTTTCTCTTGCTCATGCGTATAGTATATATATGATTTACAAAAAGTCAAGAGTATTAAGTATTTATTTGTATACATATAGTATCCTCTATTCGTGCTGTATCTCTCCTTTCAAAAGGAGAGGATTAGCACGGAAGGATGCCCTAAAACAGAAGTAGCACGTATTTTGCACAAAAAATCATATATATCTATCATTCAATACTTAAAAAAAGTCGAAGCATTGCGCGTAGATGATATGGACTTTCGCAGGGAAATGGACGACATTGTTACCACTATAATAGGAAAATAACAAATAAAAAAGGTGAAAGGGACTTAAGCCGTTTTACCTGAAAGTGCTTTTTCTGGATCTTTCCTGATAAGCGCTTTAATTTCCTCGAGCGTAAGGCGTTCCCTTTCCTGCTTCTCTTTTATCCAGAGAATTCTCCTGCCTGCCCTTTCTACGTCGTACACAGTTTTCGTTTTCCTCGTGCCGCCTTCTGGTTTTTTCGACAACGCAGTCGCCAAGGAACCCGTTTTCCCGGTAAAATGTAATAGTGCTCGTCAGGATGTTTGGACGCCTTTTACAAACCCTACCCCAGGACTTGCGGGAAGTTTTGCCTGTAGAGTATGTACTGCATACGTTGAAGCAGGAATCAGCGGGAAGCCGCAAGGCATTACCGCTCCCTGAGAACCAAAGGGAATTCTCTTCATTTGCGGAGAGGAGGAGGTCAATTAAAATTTTACGTGGTTGCTTTCGCTTTTGTCCATTTTCTAAATTCAATTACAACATAAAAAAGTTAATTGCCTTTTACAACTCACCATGATACTTGATCAACTATTTTTCCATTTGGATCTATAAGGAAACAGGTATCCCCTGTATTATTCCATACAGCTCTTTTCTGTCCCCAATATAGATCTGTCTTTGTGTTTGAGCCTGAGCCTGTATGAATTTTTACGCTGGATCCGGGGGTGAGAGTAAATCCTTTTGGGAAATAATAGTAGTGATTTTGTTTGTCGTGAATATTATAACCTGTAAGATTTGCTGTTTTATCTCCTTCGTTTGTAATTTCCATCCATTCGTCGTTTAAGTCATTGTTGTCGTTTCCAGCTGCATTATAGTGCGTCTTAGAGATTTTTAATATAATTTTCCCTTCGCTGGGTTTTTTGTTAGGGTATGTGATAGTAATTGTCTTTGTTGTTCCATCCCAGTTCACCATGCAGCCTAAATTTTCTGCAACAAATCTTAGAGGAAGCATTGTCCTTGAGTTTACGATAATCGGTTTAACATCGTGGTTGTTTGGGTCTATCCACTTCATTTCGCCGTTCACCTCTGCCTGCGGTTTATCTATCCAGAGGTTAATCACTATATCTTTGAAGTTTATTATTACCTTTCTCTCTGTGCCATTCCATCCTATTGTTCCACTAAGTGCTTCAACAATTGCACGAATAGGCACAACAGTCCTGCTCCACTTTGGAATAATA
>WFSP01000023.1 GCA_015485995.1 Caldisericales bacterium
AAACCAAACAGCAGTATACCCATAAAGATAAAGTTAATGTTAAAAACAATTGACCAGCTGTATATATTAAAGAACAGAAATAGGAATCATATAGAAGCATTGAATCAGTATAAGGGAGAGTACAGCAAAGAATCAATTAAAGTACTCAATAGCTTAAACAGAGAGATTGATAAAAAGATATTAAAGATGGAGAATAAAATAGAGAAACTCATAACGAATAGTCCAGAGTGCAGAGATATATACAAAAGGGTTACTGATATTCCGGGTATAGGTAAAAGGACTGGCAGTGCCCTGATAGGATAGTTTGATACATTTAATGGGTTTAACAATGCAAAGCAAGTAGCAGCATATATAGGGTTAAAATCCCAGCATAAAGCAATCAGGAAAGAGTGTGAATAATGGGAATAGAAGTATATCAAGGATAGGGAATCCTTATTTAAGGAAGTTATTCTATATGGATGCATTATCTGCTTCACGTAGCAATGCCCAATGCAAATCACTGTATGAAAGATTACTGATAAAAGGAAAAGATAAGCCACAGATCCTTACAGCAGTAGGACATAAGTTATTGAGGCAGGCATTTGCAATAATCAAGTATAACAGGGTATATGACCCTGAGTATTGAGAATTGGATAAGTTAGTAGATACTAAGAGATAGATATTAAGAATAAAAAAGATAAGGAACAAAGAATAAGGTGTAAAATAAGAAATAAAATAGGAAGTAATAGAAATGAATAAAACAAAAATAATTAAAATGAAAATAATTAACGAAATAAAAGAAAAAACAGAGCTAACCCTTATGAACAAAGTCATATGAAAAGATTAAATTTTCCTCCAAAAAGGTATTGACACAACACAGTACATTCTGAAGGAGCAAAGCGACTGAAAAATCTCATCTTTTTTCTTTGTCGTTCTGAGCATAGCGAAGAACCTCCTCCCTAACAACCAACTACACTGAAAGAATTCTATAATAACTAAAAAAGCCCCTGCTTGCGCAGGGGCTTAAAACTCGTTGCTATAATGAAACTACGGCTGAACAAGAGTGATTGTTACGACTCTTGTTGCTGGATCCCAGGTAACTGTTGCGCCAAGGCCTTCAGCAATTACACGAAGAGGAACCATTGTTGCTGCATAAGTTCCATCGCCGTATGGCTGCATGTATGGCGGGAAGATTGCCACGACGTTGCCGTCAACTACTGCAGAAACATTACCGATCTGCAGGCCAACGCTACTCTTGCCGAGAGTAAGAGTAATACCCTTGGTGTCGGCAATCCAGTCAACTTTTGCACCGAGTGCTTCCGCAATTGCACGAAGCGGTAAATAAGTGTGGCCTTCGTGAATTACAGGAGTTGTATCAAGCTGTGCAACCTGGCCGTTTACTGTCATTACATCTGAGCCAATCTGAACTGTTACCACAGTCTTCTTGACTGGTTTGTAAGTTACGGTAATGTCTTTTTCGGCTTTGTTGCCAGCTGCGTCAAATGCAAATACTTTAAGAGTATTTTCACCTTCGCTGAGCGCACAGTTTGCACTGAATGTTCCGTCAGGTGAGAAGTCAACTTTCATTGAGCCGATGTAGAGTGAAGCAACACCGACGTTGTCAGTTACGGTACCTTTAACGGTTACCATATCTGTATCAACTGTTGCACCGTCTTCAGGAGCAGTAAGTGTGATTACTGGAGCTTCGGTGTCAACAACAGGTGCTTGGTATTTTGCAACTATTGTTGCAAGTCCACTTGGAGCACCCCAACCACCACACGTCGGAAGAGAAGGACAAACTGTAGTAAAGCTTGTGCCTACCGTGTATTTGCCGGAGTACGGAGGAACGAATGCCCAGTCAACTTCACCATCAGGGCCGGTTGTACCAGCTGTTGCTGACCAGCCATATCCTGCTGCACCAGAGCTAAATCCGCTTGTTCCAAGTTTTACTGAAACACCAGGTGCACCATGTCCGTGTGCATCTGTTACAGTGAATGTAACGTGTGTTGCAGTTGCCGGGATTGTGAACGGTACTTCTTCAGGGTCAACCTTTACTGTCGGAGGAACAAGTTTAAATGTGCCTACATCAATTTTTGCACAACCATAAGTTACAAAGTATACATCAAATGTTGCATCATCAGTAACGTTAGGATTAGAGAACCCGGTTACCTGAATCGGAGAAGGCTGCGTGCAGCCCGATGGTACGCTGTAGCAAACAACGCTTGTTGGGAGTCCGCAGTCGTTGCTATTTGCATCTGCTTCAAGCGTCCAATTAGAATCAGTAGAGAAGTCATGAATTCCTCTTGGGTCTGTTGCTGTTACATAAATAAGTTCCGGAATGCCTTCTGTGATAATACCGTCGTTATCAATGGTAGAACCGTCTGAAAGACCAATCTGTACTGTAAATTCAGGCTTCACAACAGCAATGTCAACTGTTACTTCTTCTTTTTGTGTGCAGTCACTGCTTAATGCATAGCCGTAGATTTCGAATGTGCCTGCATCATTAAGCGGGCATGCAAGAGTTACTCTGTAACCTGTATCTGTTGCAGAAACAGTCCCGCTTACAGGAGCACCGTTGAAGGAAAGGCTCCAGGCAGGATCTCCAAGTGTGAATCCAGGGTCAGTAATGTCAATTATTGGGTAAACGCCTGCAAGGATTGAATCTGGGTCTACAGAACCTTCAGTGATTGTAGCAGTTGCACTGAGTTCTGTTGTTGCAGGAATTACGGAGAGATCATCTACACCCTCGTAAATAAGAGGATAAGTAAGTGTAAGGTGGCCGCATGCATCGTATGTTCTCTTCTGTCCAAATACCTGGATTACGAGATGTGCACCGCAACTTTCTGTATTCACGTAGTTAGGAGTAAATCCAGAGAATGTTAAGGTAGAGCAGTTATCCTTAATTACAAGATCACCATCTGTCTGACCAAATGCAATTGGAAGGTCTGCAATGCCAGTGCCACTCACACCAACAGGATTCCACCAGATTTCGCTAACCGTTTTCGTTCCACCGCCATAGGTGTTCATTGTGAATGCACCTGAAAGAATACCACACTTGCCATCCGACATGTAGATGTGGACTATCTTGGAGTTACAACCGCATTCAAGGTCTGCAGGTGCACTCTGGTTTCCAATTGAAAGTACTAAATCTGCACTCTTTCCTACTTCAATGGTGGAATCGTCTTTCTGTGCACCATTTTCAAGTGCAACCTTGTCAACTGTACAGGATGCTACTTCACAAATATCAAATGTCTTGCTGTATGTGTGGCAGCAAGCATTGGTGGACATCTCATCTTTTGTAACGTCTTGATTCCATGCAGGGCAATCAGTGTCAGTGTTTGCTCTCTGCCATGCAGTAACAGAAACGGATGCTGTGATTTTGCCTGCTTTTTCAACAAGATACCTGTTATTACCAAGATCAGTTACAGGACCGTCAACAGATGTTTTCGTGCTATAGAGATACCAGTTTGCAGGATCTGCCACAGGGTAAACACCTACTTCAACTTCAAGCGCATTACCTATTGTGCAAGGAAGTTTGTCGTAAACATCTCTTGCAAGGCTGTCCGTGCAAAGTGTTGGGCCATCGCCATACTGAGGAATTGAATATACAGCATTTACATCAACATAAGGATTAAATACACCTAAATCTCTAAGGTTTACAATAACCGTGTTAGAAGTTACTGTATTACTATAGAGAGTTGTGGAAGCTTTAAATCTAATATCTGTAGTACTAACCGAACTTAAATCTAATACAGCTCTGTAGAAACCAGGTGAAATTTCATTAAATGTAGCTGATACAGCAGCCCCAGCAGTATTTGTTACAGTAATTGTTGCACCACTTACATAGTTTCCATCCTGATCTTTAAGAACAAGAAGGAACGGCTGATTTGATAAACTCTTGTAAAGAATTACAGGGCTTACATAAGTTGAAAGTGTAAGTGATGTTGCAGGAACATTACTCAGAGTGTCATAGATCATTGCATCGTTGTCGTCATTATTTGCAGGATCATAACCATCTCTGATGTAAATGTTGTAATCACCAATAAATGCAGGATCACCAGCTGTAATAGGGAATGTAATGGTGAACTGTCCTGAGGAGTTAGGTGTTACATGATAGTAACCTGCAAGTTCGTTACTAGGATAAGCAACATAAACGTCCACAGGGACGAGTACTGTCTGGCCATTACCTCTTGTAATCCAGCCGGAGATTGTCTGACTGTTGTCGCAGGTGGTAATTGTGTTGGACTTCCAGGTAAGGTTGTACTGAATGTAAACAGTTCCTTTGGCATAATCTGCATTGTTTACTACTGCCACTACATTGTATTCGCCGTCTTTTGCAACGTTACCTGTGCCGATAGTAAAGCTTGCTGAACCTGCTGCCATTGTTACGCTATCGATAACATTGTTTGCTGTGTCGCGAAGTTCTACCTTCCACGTGGAAGTAGGTTTAGTGTCAATGTAACCGTGAATAGTATCGCCCATCTTGTAAAGATTGGTTGTACCAAGGTCGTTTGCTGTACCTACTGTTCCAAAATCCGGTACTGGATTGTAGTACGGAAGATGTGGAGAGGTAGAATCAGTAATAGTAAGAGTCGCTGCTGCTTTTGCAACTGGTACATTTGGTGCAGCTGTAAACATCCCCGCAAAGGAAAGCACCATTGCTACAGCAATAAAAATACTTAGAAACTTTTTCATAGAAAAGTTCCCTCCTTTCGTTTTTAGTTTTTGATTGATTTTCAAGTTTTCGACGCTTGAATTCTTAAACGTTTAAAAATTCTTTTACTTCTTTTCTTAACTTGTATTCCTGTTTACCACCTCCTGTAAATTGTCTTCTTATAAGGAAGGCTTTGATTTATATATTGAAATGGACTGCTTGAAAATATATGCAGAGGTCCGGGTTGTAGGGCTTTGCCCCATCCTCCGGTGACTCACTCTGCTACACCTTCAAACAAGTATCTCCTAATTTATGGTTGTCATTCTGAGTTATTTCCACTCTGTCATCCTGAGCTGCTTTTGCGAAGGATCTCAGTTTTTTGTTTCTCCGTCGTTCAGTTGTTAAGGATGAGATTCTTCACTACGTTCAGAATGACAAAACAGCATGAGAGGAGATTCTTCAGTTGCTGTGCTCCTTCAGAATGACAGTACGTTTTGCTAAGCTCATAACTATATTTTAAACCAAATACAAATTTTCTTTTATCATTTACTTCGCTTCAGTTTTCAAGGTACTTCTGCAGCTTTTTCTCCGCAGGGAAGGGCAGATACAAAATTAACAGGCTCTACAGCCTTCCACTTATATAGTGCAAAATCCGTGCCAAAATAGGGACAATAAATATATTGAGTTGCACACAAGTGTTTTGTTAAAGAGCATTTAATGAATTTTGACAAAAATATTTATCTATTTTCAGTCAGGGGTAATCGGCAAAATTCTGAGTAACAACGTTACACCTGCTTGTGTAAATTTTACACATTGAGTAAATTGTGCCCGTTTTCTAAAAGATGCAAGAGTAGTTATTCTCATATTTGGAAAAGCTTATTTGGGATTATTTATTATATGCAAAATAAGGTTGAAAGCATCGCGCCTTTTTAACGGCCTTGCAGTGCTGATCCCGTCAAGTGCCATATTATGCTCTACCGACATAACAAAGAATGCTACATTCTGGCCAACATCATCAGGCCTTGCGACATATTCGCTGTTTTGCCCGAGTCCCAAAGCACCCATTGCCCACTTTGTTGCATAGCCCTCGCTTATAACCGCATCAGGACGGAAGCCCTCGGGGATACCGAACCCATTTGTTTTTAAGTAAACAAGGTCCTGAAAATACCATTCATTTTTACCAGTATTACCCTTTTTAAAAGAAAAATACATATTGGCCTTATAATAAAGAGCTGCAATTTTGTATTTTAGTATAAGGTAAGCATGATATACCTTATTTATTAATATATCAAAGAAATTTTTCTGTTTTACAAGATTCCCGCGCTTTACGGTTTTTATCGTTTTAAGCGTGCGGGAGAGCAGGGAAAGATACTCTGCCTGCGTGATATATGCGTTTTCATTCAAACTGCCGTTAGGGAACCCCTTTACTATACCGGCTTTTTTTAAATATGCTCCCGGGTCTGTTGTTTCGGCATTCACAGCAGCAAGCGGTGCCAAAACAAACAACCCTATTAGAAACACAACTATTATTTTTTTCATATTTTTATTTTAGCATTTTTATGTTATTTCTCAAAGTAAGTTATATACGTATGCCTAACCGATTCTAAATTTTTAATCTAGCGTTTTTGTCGTTGAGGAATAGACTCTTCGCTGCGCTCAGAGTAACAACATTTTATTACTTACCTGCGTTTACTTGCACTTTGAGGCGGAGTAAATACAACCCCAAATGTTTTCAACGTGCGAAATAAAGCATAAATCCGCCCGAGCACAATGGGCCTTTTCTCTATAAGCTTATCGTAGAGTTTTTTATAAGAATGCAGTTTGTGGTATTCCCTTAAAAAATAATCGCTCATTTCAATTGGAGAAGGCGGCCGCACAGGGGAAAGAATAGCATTGAAAAAATCGTAAATTTCAGATTCACCGTCTTTTGAGCTCCTCCATCCGTACTTTTTTTTAATCTTTTCCGCAGGCACACCGCTTTTAAGGTGTTTTTCCAAAAGTTTAACTTCCTTTTCCTTTCTGAGATACTTTACAATATTTTTCTCATCGTGTACACTGCCTCTTTGCAAATTACTCAAGTGTTTTCTAAAACTTTTAAGTTTTGATAGTATCCGCTCCTTCTTTCTGAGCTCTGCAAACAAAACAACTTTCCTTACATCATTAACCGCTTCTCTTTCGTTGTATCCCTCTTTTATATCCTGCGGGGTTTTGATTTTTAAACTTTTAAGCCTTGCAAATATATCCCTGCTGCCTTCAAAAACAGGAGAAAAATCATCTCTCTTGAAAAGAGCAATTTTAAAATACGTTTTTAAGAAGCGGGCAAATTCGGAATTTTTATTTATGGGTGGAGCAAGAAAATACGTTTTACTGCCTGACTTTAACACAGGATTGCAGCAGGCAATTTTATAAGAGAGAAAGTTCTCTGAGTTATTATTTCCGGAAACGAGGAGAATTCTAAAATGCGCTTTGAAAAAAGAGTTTGGAAGTTTCGCATTGAGAGTAAGATAATTAAAAAGATACATCTTGTAGAAAGCTGCGACAGCCTTTGAGTGGTCAAGCAAAGTAATGTCGTTTCCATATTTGCGCGTTTCGGAAAGTGCGTTCGCAAAATATTTTTCTCCCAATTTTTTTACAAATTTATTAACTTCTACAATACTTCTCTCTTTTGAAAGAAATTTATCGAGCTCGCCGTAAAAAGAAAAGCGCATCTCGTTGAGTTTGCCTACCGGGATTTCCGTTTCAGGGTCAAAGAAGTTGTCTCGTACCGTGCATTCCCTCGGCTGCTTCCCTGCGTTGGAAGGATTTGATGCATCAAGGTGGTCAACAGTTTTTAACAGCTTTATGAGGGGGTGATTTTGTATCGTTTCCTTGAAAGGGCATTCTGCCCCGAGCAAGCAGCGCGAGCAGCCGTGGTGAGCACAGATAAAGTGTGAAATGGAGATGGAAAGGTCTATCCCCTTTATGCTTTTAGTATTTAAATGGCCGGATAATGGCTTAAACAGAAATTCTTTTACATTGCTAGGGATTTTGCCCCTGTCCAAAAACAAAATTTGCCCGTGGAAGTCTTTTATCCGCATACTCTTTGCCTTGGACAAAACAAAAAATCCGGACAGTTTTCCTACATCGTGGAGAAATGCCCCGATTTCAGCAAGCAGTATAAAATCCCTATATTTTGAATATAACCCTGTTTTCTTCGGCATTTTTTACAAAATCTTTCAAAATCGGGTTTGTGTCTTTTGCAGGAAAAGGATAATTAAACATTGGCCCGATTGGCTCTTCGTTATAGTAAGGCCTGTTACAGTTCGGGCAGCCGCTTGTTACAAAAACAAACGGGTTTTTCAAAGCATCAGATATACCCTCTCCGGTTATTTTAACAAGTTCGCCGTTTTCGTTAAACAAAGGCAAAAATACCCTCTTATTTGCAAACAGATACCGCATAAGTTGGATTCTTCTATACCTGCTTAACGAAGGCGGTTTTTTATTTTCAAGCCGTGTGCCTCTTATTGGAGTAAACGCAAAAAGCCCCACCGTAATTGTATTTTCAAAAAATTTCTTCATAATTTCATATAATTCTTTATCTGTTTCTCCCATTCCCACAATAATATGCGTGGTAATTTTATCAGGGAAAGTTTTTCCCGCTTTAAGAATAAAGTTTACTACACTTTCAAAATTTCCGCCTCTGTATTCGCTGAACGTTTTTTCGGTTGCAACGTCAAGTGCCAGCCCTACCCTCTGAGCGCCTGCATTAAAAAGTGCTTTCACCTCGTTTAATTCCGTGAGCCGTATTGAAACGGAAACAGGCAAGGAAGAAACGCTTTTAGTTTCTTTTATAAAAAACAAAGTATTCTCCAAAAATGCAGGGCTGTTCACCACCTGAAAGCAGATGCGCTTTACAATACCGGATGCTTTTGAAATTGCGGTTTTAAGCTCATCCCAATCTGTTTTTGGCCATATTACGCGCGAAAGGTATTCGGTTGAGCCGTGCGAGCTTTTCGACTGCGGGCAGTAAGCGCAGTTATACATACACCTCTCGCCAACCATCAAATATAACGCCGTGGGCGGAGCGGGCAGTTTTATATTCCTCAGCCCTAACACGCCCAAACTTCCGATTGAAGCCCTTATATCTTTACTCATTTTATATTTCCTCCATACAGTTCAGAGCATAGCAGATTTAACGAGCAATGCAACGCCTATAATACCCTTTGCTTTGCTCAAAATGACAAAGAAAAATCAGAATGACAGAAAAAATCAGAACGGTAGAATGATGCAAAATATAACTATGATACATTAAAAATTCTACTTTCTTTTTTCTTCTTTTTTCAAAATATTATGTGTGCCAACTACTCTGAAAAAATATGTACCAACATTTTGTTCAAATGTTAATCTATACTTCTTATCAACGTATAGCTCCCAGATACCTTTGGTTCCGTGTACTTTGTGCACCTGCAACGAAGGAGAACGAGAATCTGACAGGAGCAACTTAATCTGCTTTAAAACTTTCCGCTTTATATTCTTCGGTAAGGAACCATAGCATTTTACAAACGTTTCCGAGTATATTATTTTTCTTTTAGCCATTTTAAGGCTTTGTTCGCATCATTGAACTCGTATGTCTTGCCTTCTTTTTTGTCATTCTCAGCTTCTTTTTCGAGTTTTTGCCATTTTTTACTCCAAAAATACATTTGATCTTTTGGAACATACGCAACAGGTATCCCTATAAGCTTGCCGTCTTTTACGGTAAATTCTATTTTATCTCCTTGTTTTAATCCGAGTTTTTTCCTTATTTCGCTGGGTATTGAAACTTGCCCTTTCTTTGTTATTGTCATTTCCGCCATCTTTTATCACCTCTGTAAGATTATACTACTTTCTTACTTTATTGCAATACTACAATATTTAATTTCCAGAAAGTATATTACAACTTTTAACATCAACAGCCTGCTTACTTATTAGAATTTTTATTTTTTTGTTCGCCTGGTACTGATAGGACATTTCGGAGATAAAAGCCGGTGTAAGAATCGGTATTTTTGGCTATATCTTCCGGTGTACCAGTTGCAACCACGTACCCGCCCTTATCACCACCTTCAGGCCCAAGGTCAACGATATAATCGGCCGATTTTACAACATCCATATTATGTTCTATCACAATTACGGTATTGCCTTTATCCACAAGCTTATTCAGCACATCTATGAGTTTGTGCACGTCTGCAAAGTGCAATCCTGTCGTAGGTTCATCCAAAAAGTAAATTGTGCGCCCGGTACCTTTTTTTTGAAGCTCCGAGGCAAGTTTCACGCGCTGGGCTTCTCCGCCGGAAAGCGTCAGTGCGGACTGCCCGAGCTTGATATATCCAAGACCTACATCTTCAAGAAGCTGCAACCTCCGCCTTACCTGAGGAATATGCTCAAAGAATTTCAGTGCTTCTGTAACGGTCATATCAAGCACATCGGCAATACTTCTTCCTTTATATGTAACTTCCAGCGTTTCTTTATTATAGCGCTTCCCTTTGCAAACCTCGCAAGGCACATATACGTCGGGCAAAAACTGCATCATCACCTTTATATAACCATTCCCCTGGCAGGATTCACATCTACCCCCTTTTACGTTAAAGCTGAACCTGCCAGGTTTGTATCCACGTGCTTTTGATTCGGGGAGAGAGGCAAACAGCTCCCTTATGGGAGTGAATATTCCAGTATAAGTTGCCGGGTTAGAGCGCGGAGTCCTTCCTATCGGGGACTGGTCAACAATAACAACTTTATCAATATATTCCACCCCTTTAATTAAGTCGTAATCTCCGGGTTTCTCTCTTGAATTAAACAACTCCTTTTTTAGCGCTTTCCACGTTACGTCCTGAATAAGGCTGCTTTTCCCGGAACCTGAAACACCTGTCACGCAAATAAAAGTATGGAGAGGAAATTCCACCGTTATATTCTTCAAATTGTGTTCACGCGCGCCCTTTATCAAGAGAAATTCTCCGTTTCCTTTGCGTCTCTCTTTCGGAACGGGAATTTTTAATTCTCCTTTCAAATATTTTCCGGTGAGGGAGTGCGGCTCTTTGATAATATCTTCCACAATTCCTGTTGCAACAACGTATCCACCGTTTTCCCCGGCCATAGGCCCCATATCCACAATATAATCGGCACTGCGAATTGTTTCCTCGTCATGTTCAACAACAACAACCGTATTGCCCAGATCCCTAAGCTCCATCAAAGTTTTCAAAAGTTTCTCATTATCCCTCGAATGGAGCCCTATTGAAGGTTCGTCCAGCACGTATAAAACCCCTACAAGTTTTGAGCCTACCTGGGTTGCAAGACGAATCCTCTGTGATTCTCCGCCTGCAAGCGTTGCAGATTCCCTGCTCAGCGTAAGGTAACCAAGCCCTACATCCAGAAGAAATTTTAACCTATTCGTAATTTCTTTCAAAATTTGCCCGGATATAAGGATGTTTTTCTTAGAAAGTTTTCCGGGCAGTTTTTCAAAAAACTCATACTCCTTTTCTATGGAAAGTTCCGTAATATCCGTGATGTTCATCCCCTGAATCGTTACAGCCAATGCTTCTTTTTTCAGCCTTTTCCCGTGGCAGAGTGGGCACTCTACTTTACGCATAAACTTTTCATACTCTTCGCGCATCGAATCGGACATAGTTTCGTTGTATCTGCGGACGAGCAGGGGGATTACACCCTCAAAATGCACGCTGAAATCGTATTTTCTGCCGTCCTTGTTCGTAAAATGGACAGGAATCCTTCTGTCGGCTCCGTATAAAATAATATTTAATTCATCCTCCGCAAAATCTTTCAAAGGCTTAAATATGTCAATGTTATACTCCTTTGCGGCATCTAAAACTACATTATAAGAAAACGTATCAACACCGTGAAATCCCGGAATTTTAATGGCACGCTCGGCTAAAGACTTATTCCAATCCTTTATGATAAGGTCAGGGTCAGGCTCTATTTTAAATCCCAACCCGCCACATTCAGGGCAAGCTCCGTAAGGGCTATTAAATGAAAACAGCCGCGGCTCGACCTCTTCCATACTGAAACCACATACAGGGCAAGCGAGCTTCTCTGAAAACAAATATTCTTTGCCTTCGCCCTTATGAACAAAAATCTTCACTATACCATTACCTTCACTCAGGGCAAGCTCCACGGAGTCGGCAATGCGAGAGCGCTCCTCGTCGGAAACACGTACTCTGTCAACAACAAGGTCTATATTATGCTTCTTGTTTTTCTCAAGAGGGATTTCCTCGTCCAGAGCATGCATTATGCCGTCCACTTTTACCCGTGCATAACCCTTTTTCCGAAGCTTTTCAAAAAGGGCTTTATATTCGCCCTTTCTTCCTTTTACAAGAGGGGAAAGGATTTCTATCCGCTCGTTTTTTGCAGTTTCGAAAACCTTGGATATAATTTCATCTGAGGACTGCTTTTTAATCTCCGTCCCGTCAAGCGGGCAGTGAGGAACGCCAATTCGTGCAAAAAGAAGCCTCAGATAATCATAAATTTCCGTCATTGTTCCAACCGTAGAACGCGGGTTTTTGCTTCCGCTTTTCTGGTCAATCGCAATTGCGGGGGATAAACCCTCAATGTAGTCTACATCGGGTTTCTGCATAATTCCTATAAACTGCCTTGCATAGGAGGAAAGTGATTCCACATAACGCCTCTGCCCCTCAGCATACAGCGTGTCAAACGCAAGCGAGGACTTACCGGAACCGGAAACACCTGTTATTACAACGAGCTTCCCTCTGGGAATATGCAGGGAAATATTTTTTAAGTTATGAACCCGCGCACCTTTTATGTATATTTCCTTACTGCTCATAACGCTTTGCTATGTAAGTTGCAATGATATAGAAGAGGGGAAATACATAGTACAGGACAAATGGCATCAAAAAATACAGGGCGCGATAGAAGGAAACAGTAAGCCCCTGAGAATTCGCAACATTTTGCAAGCCGTTTGCCATAAACGGAAGAACGTAAACAATAAGTAAAATACCGAAGACGATTAAAATTGTAATGCCAAAATGCTTCAACGCAAAAAACACGGATCCAAAAAAGTTTTTAAGGAAATCCCCTTTGGAAACGAAATACAGAGAATAAGCAAAGAAAAAGTACATAGCAGCGTAAAGGGCAAGCTGATATAAGAATACGTCCCATATACGGGGAGCGGCAAGATGAGAAAACAACGGGGCAACAATGGCGAGATAAAGCACTATGGTAGCATAGTTTATTATAAGCAAGGCATAAAACGGCTTATCCTCTTCTTTTTCAGCCATTTTCGCAACTTGAAACGATGAAATAAGAATGGGAATAAAGCTTATATTTAAAAAAGCCTGAAAATACAGCCACATGGTATTATTATATAGATGAGGAAAAACTTTTCCAGCAGACATCCACATAGCAGCAAATTTTACGGTAAGTAAAAGAAGCAGTATAGAAAATGGCACAAACAATTTTTCCCTAAGGCTTTTCGCTTCTACGAAATATACAAAAGCAAGTGCACCTGCGTTGAAAAGATAGCTCGCGAATATAACTAAAACAGTTCTTTGCTGCGGAGAAGACGCATTGCTAAAATGAAAAATGGGAAGATTGCTCACAGTAATAATGATAGCAGCCCCTACTATACTAATCAAAAATCTTTTATCTAAAAGCCGTTCTTTAAGTTCGTTCATCAAAACCTCCGAATAAAATTTTTATACAATATTTAATTATATATCAAAACCGCTTTAAAGTATAGCAGATAAATTAGCTTGACCATTACACTATTTGTTATGTTTAAGTAGATAGAAATACACTATTGACAGAAATGCTTTTCTTTTTATAATATATAAAATTTTATATATTGAGGAGATTATGAAATACTTTAAAAAATTAATATCCGAAGGAATTTATAGTAAGGAGAAAAATGGGTTTGTTGCTTCACTGTTTGGTGCAACAGGATTCATCAGTTTTTATATCCTATACCTGTTGAAGGATAAGCCGCGTTACGGTGAAAAAATAAGAAATTTAATTTACGAGGCTACCGATAAGACATGGAAGCCAAACCCCGGATTTATCTATCCCATTTTGAAAGAAATGAGAAAAGAACAACTTATAGAAGGCGAGTGGGACGTAAGCCATATACACCCCCGCCATATATACAGAATTGCGGACAAAGGAATAGAGCAGTATAAAAGAACCTATGAAATCATAAAAATAAAGTTCACGGATTTAAAGAATGTCACACAAAAATTGGACAAGGAGGTGTTCAATGAGTGAAGCAATAGTTGTGGAAAACCTAAAAAAGGTTTACTCAAACGGCGTTGAAGCAGTGCGAGGTATCAATTTTTCTGTTCGTTACGGAGAAATTTTCGGATTTTTAGGCCCTAACGGAGCAGGAAAATCCACCACAATCAAAACCGTAATAGGGCTTTTGAAACCCACCGAGGGAAACATTTTACTGGATGGTTTTGATGTTTGTAAAAGCCCTTATAGGGCACGGCTCGCAAAGGGATATGCCTCTCAAGAAACTTCGGTAGATGACAGGCTCACTGCTTATGAAAACGTTTATCTTCAAGGAAAATTCTTTAAAATGAACGATGCGGAAATTAAAAAACGCGCGAAAGAAGTGCTTGAAATGTTCGGCCTTTGGGAAAGAAGAAATGATTTAGTCGAAACATTTTCAGGTGGTATGATGAAAAGGCTTGACATTGCGGCAGCCTTGATACATCAACCCAGAATTCTCTTTTTGGACGAACCCACCCTGGGGTTAGACATACAGACAAGGACAGCAATCTGGGAATACATAAGAAAATTCAAAGAAAACGGAATGACAATTTTCCTAACAACTCACTATCTTGAAGAAGCAGATGCCCTATGCGACAGAGTAGCGATTATAGACCACGGAAAGATTATGGCACTTGATAAACCCGGGACTCTAAAATCACAGATTGGCGGAGATTTAATCACTTTAACGTTTGCCGAAAATAGTGAAAACACAAAAGATTTTCTAAAAGTAGCAAAAGAAAAGGAAGGAGTAAAGTCCGTTTCAAAAATGGAGAACGGCATATACAGCATTATGGTGGAAAGAAACGGAGATAAAATGATTCCGGAGTTATTTAGTATCGCATCAAAGCTTAACGTCCAAATAGGCTCGGTCAGGCTCAAACGGCCCACTCTCGACGACGTATATATGAAATACACGGGCAAGACAATAAGAGAAGCAGAGTCAAGCAGAGATGAAAGCAGAAAAGCACGAATGATGGCAAGGAGGGCAAAGAGATGAAAACTCTTATAATGGATTCTTACTATGTTGCGTGGAGAGAACTGAAAAAATATTTCAGGCAGAAAACAAGAATGATCGTAACGGTTATACAGCCCTTTCTGTGGCTTGTACTGATGGGAAACGCAATGAGCGGGCTTACAAACAACCCGATGGCTGCACAATTTTTAGGCACAGGAAACTACCTTACATTTATGACTCCGGGTGTCGTGCTTATGACAATTATGTTCTCAAGTATATTTGCGGGAACAACCGTTGTATGGGACAGGCGATTCGGGTATCTGGACAAACTCCTTGCAGCACCAATAAAACGCGGGGCAATCCCATTCGGCAAAATGTTTGCAGCAGCAGTACAGGGGCTTATCCAGGCAATAATAATAGTAATTGTTGCTTTACTCTTCGGAGTGCACTTTAAAACCGGGCTTGCGGGAATAATCGTTATACTGGTTATTGCAATGCTTCTTGCATTCATACTGTCCGGGTTCTCTCTTGCACTATCCGTAAAAATTAAGACGATAGAAACGCTGATGGCAGTGATAAATCTGTTTATGATGCCCCTGATGTTTGCAAGCAATGCGCTGTTCCCTATAAACGTGATGCCAAAATGGCTTCAGATAATAGCAAAACTCAATCCGATTACTTATGCAATCATACCTATGCGCGATTTGACGGTAAGAGGTTGGACACAACACGTATGGCTCTACACCATTATAATCCTTGCAATTGATATAGTCGCAATGATGTGGACAAATTGGGTATTTAAAAATGCAACATCCGAATAAAATTGAAATCAATTATAGATACTGCGGGGCAGGTGGAGAATGCGTTTCCGTATGCCCGTTCGGAGAAAAAATATGGCAGTATGAAGAAGTAGAAATTGAACAGTTTTTAAAGGACCGCACCAAAAAGTTGCGACCTGCCGCAGTGCATCCTGAATTATGTACGGGTTGCGGGAAATGTGCATCCTTTTGTCCAGTTGGTGCAATATCAATCAACGGAAAGGGACAGAAGCCCGTATTAATTGCACTCGTTTCGTGGATAATACATCCGGAAAAAGTTAGAATAGATATAAATAAAAAACATATTGAAAACGTGAAAAATTATTTTTAATATTTCATATTTTGTTCACATTAGGATGTTATTCTTATAGCAAGTTAAGAAAAGAAAATACAAATATCAAAGGCCTGTGTTTCCGTCCTCCTTTTCACGGGCCTTTTTTAATTTTACAAAACACATAGATGTTAAGAAAGTAAAAATTATGCCTTTACATTATTAGTTATCTGTCAAAAATAAATTTTATGTATGCCTGTTTTTATATGACTTTCTTTTCAATTTGACAATAAATCCCTTTAACCCAAAATCCTCTTTTTGATAACTATGGGGACTCTAATGGTTCAATGCCAAATAGTTTGAAGATATCCTTTGCCTTCTTAGGTATCTCTGTAAGATAAGTGATGCCTGATTGTAATTTAACGATACGTATATTCTTCAGCATCTCCAATAGCTCACTGATTGTATATTTGTTGTATACCTTCTTATCTCTCATTAGCTTGTCCAATGCACTGTAAAGGATCAGAGAGATAAAAAGGAGAAATAACTTCCCTGATGCAGCATCAGTGGAATGAGTTCTCAATCTTCCTCCATCCAATCTATTCTTTAATACATTGAATATCATCTCCACATTGTTCCTTCTCCTGTATAGAGATAGAGCCTTTTCTTTGTTTAATGTATCATCATTTGTAATGAGAACCGTCATGCCACTCCTGCTCAACTTATCCAATATGAGCCCTTCATTCTTTATGAGCTTCAGGGATGTATTGTTATGGCTAATCTCTTTGTTGCCTTTTTCTCGTTCTCTAATTCCTTTCACTTTTAACTGTATATCAAAGTATTTAGACATATTTGATATACCAAACTCTTTAGACTTTTTATTAATCCATTCCTTTACTTCCTCTATGCTTTTGAATGGTTCCTCTCTATGCCTGAGGTATGCTTCATCTTCCAATTCTAATAGATTCTTCATAAACCTCTGCTTTTCAATTGATTCCCTTTCTTCATCATAATAGATAAATGCTCTTAACTTGATAATGTCTGTGTTCTTGTGTTTATCATTGCTATTTTCTTTATCTTTGCTATTGTTATTTTCATTACCATTGCTATTGCTATTTCCTCCTTCTTCGCCTTTGCTATTTCCTTTACAGCTTCTTCCTTTACAGCTTTCTGCACATATATCTATGCTATCCTCCTCTCCATATATTACTTTTCCATTAATGAGGAATGAGTTTGATGGAGAAGATATTGTGCCTCTATGATTATCTATGAGTGTTCTTGAGATATTTGTTGAAAAGGAGATAGGCATAAGGAATGAAATATTATTGTTGTTTAATAACTCTACATTGCCTCTGCTGTAGAAACCTCTATCAAGAATAAACAGATGAGTTTTAATGTGAAACTTATTCAACCTTAGAACTATATTCTTTAATGTAACAACATCTGGTATGCTTCCTGGATATACGGAGTAGAACAGGGGTAGAGACGATGGCTCTCCAAATACCATGCCTATGTTAATCTGAGGTAAGTGTTCCTTATCTCTGTTGTATCCCCATTGAACAAGCTCCATAAGTTCTGAGTAGGATGATACAGATGTAATGTCAAAGATTAAGGCATTGGTATCTCCTTTCTTAATACACCAATTGATAGAGAAGTTTAATTGGAGCCTGTCCATACGGCCCAACGCTTTCAGCAGCCTGCTTATTGATTGAGAAGAGATATTCCTTAAC
>WFSP01000024.1 GCA_015485995.1 Caldisericales bacterium
ATATACAAATACAAAACTATGTCAAGTATGTATCCTAAATACGTGTATCTATGAATAAGAAAAATCAAGCACTTTCACATCAAACAAACCCGCTATTTACCTACAAACTACGTTTTGAAGTATGGGACGAACTGTCAAAGTGGAGTTAAAGGCGGTGAACAGGCAACTGCCCTGAAAACGGCATAATAGCAAGTGGGTAAACAAAATTTATAAAATTAGGAAACAGCAGGTTATTAAAAATAATTTACCTAAAAGACAGAGGTTACCGTATTTTTATATTATTCCTATCTTCTTCCCTGCTTTTTCAAAGATTTCAAGCGCTCTATCGATTTGTTCTTCAGTGTGTGTTGCTATATAGCTTGTGCGTAAAAGAGATTCGTTTGGCGGCACTCCCGGGGGAAGTACTGGATTACAGTATACTCCGAGGTCAAAAAGTGCTTTCCACATAAAAACAGTCTTCATTCTGTCCCTTATGTAAATCGGGATTACAGGCGTATTGCTTGTACCTGTGTCGAAACCGAGCTTTTTAAGGCCTTTCCTCATTCTGCCTGCTATTTTCCACAGGTGTTCTATTCTTTCAGGTTCATTTTTCATAATTTCAAGTGCCGCAAGCGCTGCGCCTGTATTTGCAGGTGACATACTAGCACTAAAAATAAAGGAGCGTGCGTTGTGCTTTATATAGAAAATCGTATTTTTATCTCCTGCCACAAACCCGCCCAGGCTCCCGAAGGATTTACTGAACGTCCCCATAATTAAATCAGTTTCTTTTTCTACTCCGAAGTGGTTAGCAGTACCTCTCCCGTGATCCCCCAAAACGCCTACGGAGTGTGCATCATCCACCATTACCCGAGTTTCGTATTTTTTGGCAAGTTTAAGAATATCCGGAAGCGGAGCTATGTCTCCTGCCATTGAGTAAATCCCGTCTATAACTATGAGCTTGCCCGTATCTTTTGGTGCATTGGAAAGGACTTTTTCTAAGTGCGGCATATCGTTATGGTTAAAGCGGAGCATTTTCCCGAAAGACATCCGTGCGCCGTCTATAATGGATGCGTGGTCTTCTTTATCCGTTATTACGAAGTCGTTCCTTCCTACAAGAGCTGAAATTGTGCCTACGTTTGCCTGATATCCGGTGGAGAACACGATTGTGGCATCTTTGTTTAGGAATTCTGCAAGCTTTTCTTCAAGTATTCTGTGTATTTTTAATGTGCCGTTCATAAAGCGAGATCCTGTGGTGCTTGTTCCGTATTTTTTAACCGCTTCTATTGCGCTTTCTTTTACTTTTGGGTGTGTGCTTAAGCCGAGATAATTGTTTGAACCAAGCATTATGAGCTTTCTGCCGTTTATTTTTACTTCTGTTCCCTCTGTTTCTTCAAGCGGAAGAAAAAAGGGGTAAAAGTTATGCTTTATTGCATACTCTGCTTCCTGCATCTCCCCACTTTGGAAAGACTTTTTAATTTTTTCAAATATGTCCATTTATTACCAACCTTTCTATATTTATTTCTTAGAATTGTATACCAATATTCTAAATTTTGAAATGGCAACCGCCAAAAGCATAGTTCTTTATACTGATATACCTTTTACCCTATTTCAACGGCGTCATTCTTATATTTATTATATCAGATTTTTATGTTTTTCCGTTAGTTTTTCTATTTTACTTTCATAATTCTTTTGGAAGAAGAAAAAAAGTATCTTTTGCCTGTTAGTATTTTTCTTTTTCGTTTGCTTAACTCTGCGTATTACAGCCCAACAGAGTTCTTTCAAAAATCCTTTCCATATTTTCCTACGTTTCTTAACTTATTTTTATATAATATCGGGAAGATATGCAATAACTCTATTTGTTGATATGGCTATGTGACACAGATTTATTTCAAAAACAAGCGAAAATAAGTTATTAAAACAACCTTAAAATGCAATAAGGATTAAAAATAACAGAATTTTATAAAACTTCTCAGGTTTTAACAAATTAAAAATGGGGCTTTGAGGCCCCATTTTGCAAATCTAACAAATTTTTAGCAATAGTCAGATTATTTTCTCTATTTTTCGATGCTTTTTTACCGCTTCTTCTTCCTCTTTCAGCGATGGAGACAGGCCGATAAAGTCCATAATTGGCAAGACAAACATAATACCTGTCCCAGGCTCTTTAAATCCTGCAAGCTCTTCCTTTATAGCCCGTTGAGCATCTCTTAATGTGCGTTCTTCCTTTATAACAGTAAATATTGTTTTATTTTCAGGCCTTCTTCCTTTTCCGGCACTTAGTATCTCTTGAAGTGTACCGAAAATGGGGATTTCGGCTTCAAGCGTTCTTCCCATTCCGATTGAATCAATTACCGTAGCGCCTCTTACGTCTACATCTACAAAGCGTTCTAATATACTCTCAAGTTTCTCGGTTTTGTTCAACACTACAACTAATAAATATGCCATATTAAATGCCTCCTTTCTTTATTTTACACTATTTTATATACTTTTCAAGCTCGTTTATGCTGTTTAAAATTTTAAACGGTTTTAGTTCCTCGAGTATGCTTTGTGGAGTTACTCCTGCGGGTATGATAAAGCATTTTACCCCGGCATTTTTTGCAATAAGAATGTCGTTTTTACTATCACCTACAAATGCTGTTTCTTCCTTATCTGCTTTCTCGGTTTCCATAATTTTGAAGAGTGGGTATGGGTCGGGTTTGCTTTTCTTGAAGCTATCTTTCCCGTAAACTGCAAAGAAATATGTACTTAGGTCAAACTTATCAAGGAGTTTCGCAACAAAACGTTCGTATTTGTTTGAAAGTACTGCCATTTTCTTGCCGGATTCATAAAGATGCCGGAGAGTTTCTTTAACCCCGTTTACAGGGGATGCAAAAGCGGCATAGTGTGCCTCATAGTAATTTATGAACAGCTTGAAAATGTAATCGTAAAGCTCCGGATGTTCTTTGTCTTTCAGTATTCTTTCTATAAGTAACGGAGTGCCGTCTCCTGTATAGCTCCATACTTTTTTTCTGGAAACCGAAGCAAGCCCTTTTTCTTTTAAGGCGTAATTCATTGCTGCCGTAAGGTCTTTGCTTGTATCTACAAGTGTGCCATCAAAATCAAAAACTATCAATCTTGTTTTCATTAACAAACTATAGCTATATTTTTAATTTTTGTCAATAAAGCATATAATTCTATAATGAGAGGGGGGTATTTATGAGAAAGTTTTTGAGCGTTTTTGCTGTAATAGCCCTTGTTGCTATGATGACTTCAGGCAGCGCTAAGGGAAACATAAATAAGATTTCCCCGGATATTGATTTAAGCTCTGAAGGCCCGGTTGCCGTAATTGTGGAACTCAGAGATGCTCCTGTTACGATTTATCGTAAGACATTTAGATATAAGCTACTCTCTGTTTTTAGAAGAAGCCCGGAGGTTTATTACGAAAGGAATCTTGTCGCAAAGCAAGAAAAAATTGCGGAAGAAGTTGGTAAAATCGGAGGGGTAGTGCATTCTTCTTATACATATGTTTTTAACGGCTTTTCCTGCACAATTAACGGGAACAAGGTAGAATCGATAGCAGGGCTAAGAGATGTAAAAAGAATATATCCGGATAAAAAAGCATTTCTCCAGAGGGGAGATTCAGATAAAATAATTCAAGCGGATAAAGTGCATAAACTGAAAGATAAAAACGGGAATTATATTACAGGTAAGGGAATTGTCGTAGGAGTTGTAGATACCGGAGTGGATTACAACGACGCAGAGCTCGGAGGCGGAGGTTTTCCGAATAACAAGGTAATTGGCGGATACGACTTTGCGGACAATGACAGCGACCCTATGGATAAAGATGGCCACGGCACACATGTTTCCGGAATAATTGCAGGTTCAAAGTTCGGTGTTGCTCCCAATGCGAAAATTCGTGCGTATAAAGTATTTTCCGGAACGGGTGACTCTACTTCTACCTCTCTCATTGTGCAGGGAATTGACCAGGCAGTAAAAGACAAGTGCGATGTAATTAATATTTCAATAGGTACTGTCCAGGGGGAGGGAAACGGTTCCGACCCTGAGTCCGTAGCTGTAAAAAATGCCGTGCAAGCGGGGATTACCGTAGTTGCAGCTGCTGGGAATACAGGTTGCAGGTCTGATACGCTGCCTTTTCCTATGAGTGCCCCTGCTTCCAGCAAATATGCAATTGGTGTCGGGGCAAGTGATGATTCCACGCACGGCGTAATTTCCATAAACGGGAAAGCTATTATAGCCCAGTATCCTGCTGAGTCGCCTTACTTTAGCGGAGGAGAGTATACGGTTGTTTTCTGTGGTTACGGAAAGAAAGAAGATTTTAAAGATAAAGACGTAAAAGGGAAAATTGCACTTGTAAAAAGGGGCGATATTTATTTCGGCGATAAGGATTTAAACGCTAAAAGGGCGGGAGCTTTGGGTATAATTTGCTTTAATAATATTGCAGGTTTTCCTAACATAGAATTGGTTTCAGAAACTAACCCCAATGAAAAGGATTTTATTCCGTTCCTATTCTTGTCTAATGCAAACGGAAGGTTTGTGGAACAATCAATAATAAACAATAACAAAATAATCATTTCAAATAAGTATGGCTTAGGTGGGATGGCTTCCTTCTCTTCGAACGGGCCTACGTTGGATTTCTATTTTAAGCCGGATCTTGTAGCGCCAGGCGTAAATATCAAATCTACGGTACTGAATGATAAATTGGAAAGCTGGTCAGGAACCTCAATGGCATCACCTTTTGTTACAGGTTCCGTGGCCTTGTTAAAACAGGCAAAACCACATCTTTCCCCTGATGAGATGAAAGCACTTCTTATGAATACTGCTACCGTACTTATAAATCCGGACAGCGGAAAACCGTTTTCTCCGTTTTTGCAAGGAGCAGGAAGAGTTAATATATACAATGCGGTTAATTCCGATATCCTTATAACTCCTCCTTCCGTACTTTTTGGAAGCGGAGAAAAAACTCACTCGCAAACTTTTACGATAAAAAACCTTTCTTCAAATGTTTTTGTACTTTCCTTGTCAGTAAAGACGTTTTCAGATGAATCGGTCGATGTGGATGCTCCTTCGAGCGTTGTTGTTTCCCCGAAAAGCAGCTCTACTTTTACCGTGCAGTTTAGCGCAAAGGATTCGGTTAAGAATAATGTATTCGGTGAAATATATGTGAGTGGGGCTAATGTTCCTCTCCATATACCATTTGCGTATATACCCGAATTTAACACGGATAATATGCTTGAAAATGTTTATACAAATTCTAATACACTTACTCCATCCTCTGATATTACTTTACATTTCACAGTGGGGGTTGGTGCGAAAACTACCGAAAATGACGTAGAATATACGGAAAATGTTGCAGACGAAGTGAAAGTAAGCATCTTTAACGGCAAAGGAAAATTAGTGGAAACGGTTTTTGACAAATCCCCGTTGTATATAGGTGAATATTCGGTAAACATAGGGGCAAAAGACAGTGAAGGAAATTATATATTAAAAAATGGTACGTATTTTTACAAGGTGCTTTATATAGAGCCAAATGACAATGCGGAAACAAAGAAATATCTTCCCGTAGTTGTAAGCATGGAAAAAGGCGGCAGTTTCACCGTAGAAGGGGTTCCCGAGAGCAGTATGTACTTCATACCCGAAGGAGGAAAAACGCTGCTTCTTAATAAGGGGGAGGATTTTTGGGTAGATATGCGGATTGCGTTGAAAGAACAAATTTCAAATGTGAATATGTTTGTTTCTTATGATCCCGCATCTTTAAGGCTGCTTGACGTGAAGCAGGCAGAAGGTGTTAGCTACACGAGCTTCTCCCATTCTGAAAACAATGGTATGTTGCACATTTCGGTTTCAGGGAATTTTCATAAAACGGATACCATATTCAGGATGCATTTTATGGCGATGGACAACGATACGGGCTCATTTACGTTCCAATCCATTACTTATTATCCTCTTAACGAAAACATTGTGCTCCCTCCGCTTTCGTTTAAGATAGCTGATTATGTGAGGCCGTGGGACATAAATGGAGATAAGATTATAAACAGTGCGGATTTTGCTATCTTTGAAAAGAGTTTTAATCTAGCAATTGACGATAAAGGTTTTAATCCAAATTGTGATTTTAATAAAGACGGAGTTGTAGATTCCTCTGATTTCTTTATGTTATCCAAACACTTCGGGGAAATTTATCCTTAGGGGGAATATGAAAAAAATTATAACATTTTTTATTATATTGGTTATTGCTGTTGCAGGTATTCCAAAGCTTACTTCTGGCCAGGTGGTTAGTGGATTTTCTGTGATGCAGGATATTGGTATACCCGGAGATGATTTTATAGGGAGCATTTCTCTTTCTGAAGCAAATTTATATGAAACGGACTTTAATTCCAAATATCTCTTCCCGATGCAAGGTATCTGCACAGTTTCAAATGGGAAAATAGCAGTGATAGATAACTCTTACGGAAGGGTTCATATTTTGAACAGTGCAACGGAGGACGAGTTTACCTTTGGGTCCCTTAAAACACTTGTTTATCCGACGGATATTGCATTTTATAATAATATGTTTTACATTGCAGACCCCCTGTCAGGAAGCGTGAAAATGTTCAATTCCGGTGGAAAGTATTTAGGTGAGTTCGGCAAAACGATATTTAACTCGCCTATTGGTGTGGCAGCCTCGAAAGAAGGGATATATGTAACAGACTATTTTGAAGGAAAACTTTTTAAGTTAGATAGTAACTACAATGTTTTACTCTCAGTAAATGTCAATTTCCCGGGAGGACTTACCACGGACGGAGAAAAAGTGTATGCGGTAAGTATGTCTGATCGCTCTGTTTATGTATATGACTTAAATCTCAGCTTAATAAGGAAGATATCCAGCGGAAAAATGTATTTTCCTTCGGATGTTGCAGTAGATGGAAGTGGCAATGTTTATGTTTCGGATAGGGGCCTTATAAAAGGAGGAGATTCCGTAGGCAAAGTATTAAAATTCTCTAACAATGGCAGTTTTCAATACGCCATAGGAAAACCTGCGGAAACTTACCCGGGCCAGCCTGACGGTACATTCCTTACTCCGTGTGGCGTTGCCGTGCAGAACGGGAAAGTGTTTGTTATGGACGGCGGTTATTACTATTGGGATAATCAGAGTGACGCCCCGTTTGGGTCATCTGCAGGAGAGCGATTCTCCGTTTTTTCAGATACAGGCATTTTTCTTTCAAAAAAGGATTTTCTGCAAGGAAATGGTTCAAGGCTTATAAGCCCGACCAGTGCCACGTTAGACAGCCATGGGAATATTTGGGCGTTAAGTTCCAATGGCTTAAACGGAAATGAGATAGTGGAATTCAATCAATCCGGAGATTTTGCAAGAAGAATTAAAAAGGTAAATGATAAAATGCTTCCCACCATATTTTGTATATATTCGGATAAAGCGGGGCACATCCTTTTAGGTATGGAAAAAGGGGTAATGGTGCTTAACGAGAACGGGGAGTTCCAACTTATGATAAAAGACTCTGCCTTTGGGAATGTGAGAAAAATTGTTAAAGGGAAAGACGGTTATTTTTACGGTACTTTATCTGATAAGGATGCTGTCGTGAAATTTTCGGTAGGCGGCAAAGTAAAAGGGGTTTTTCCGGTTTGCAAGTATCCTTCCGGAATAGCGCAGGACAGGAGAGGTGATTTTTACATTACCTCATTGGATGATAATAAGCTGTATGAGTACAGTAATGCTTTTAAAGAAATTCGCACAATAGGAGAAGGCGGTGGTAGGGGAAAGATGAATTTCTATGTCCCTGAAGATGTGGCTGTGGATAAGTATGGGAATATTATTGTTGCCGATACTGAAAACGGAAGGCTTTCAGTGTTTGAAAAAAACGGTACTTTAATATACCAAAGTCCCAGGGTCTTCTATGAAATTGCTTCCGTTGAAGTTGAAGACGGCATTTTGATTGTTGCGGATTGTTTTCATAACATCATACGGGTGATTAGTGAAAATACTGAGGCAAAACAATACCTTTTCTTTGCATCTGCTTATCCGCAAAAACAGATTGTTAGGTCGGGCGCTGAAGCAGATTTTCAAATCAGCATAACAAATGCGGGCTCAAAAGCGGATAATTATAACATATTTGTTGCTGAGAACCTTTCACCCGATTGGGTGATAACTTTGTCCCAACATAGCCTATCGCTGCCTCCCAACGGGAATGCCAAAGTTTTGCTAACCGTTAAAACACCTGTCAATGCAAAAGACGGAGAAACTGCGACTGTAAACATTACGATTGCATCGCCTAACATTACTAAAAAATTTAGTGTGCAGGTGATTATATCAACTGAACTTCCACCCAAAATTTTTGTAAAAGACCAGAGCGTCGTAGCAGGTAAGGAATTGGAAGTCCCGGTATATGTTGACGGTTTAAGCAGCGCAGAAGGGATAGCATTTACTTTGCACTTTCCTTCATCCGGAATTTTGTTTGAAGGAATACAAAAAAACGGGCTTATGAAAAACGGATTAGTGCTTTCAAAAACTTATGCGGATAAGGTTGTTTTTGCGGTTTCTCTTACAAACGGGCAATCTGTTAGCGGTTCTGGCATAGTTGCAACTGCGAAATTCAAAGCAAGTAGCATCTCTCAAAATCTTGTAAAATTTTCAGATGCATATTATGTAAACCCTGCTGGCAGTAAAACGATTTTTGATGTAAAGGCAGGGCAGATTACTGTTACTCCTTATTTGTTCTTGAATTTTTCAAATGGTATTCACTCTCCGGACCAGAATTTTACATTTAGCGGGAAAACAACCCCGGGTGCAAAGCTTGTTGTGAACGGGCAGGTTGTAAAAATAGGCTCTGACGGGACTTTTACCGCAACTGTTGTCTTAAATTCGAAGGAGAATTTAATTACTGTTTCTGCTATTGCAAAAGGAGGAGAACAAACAACAATTCAGAGAACTGTTTTTTATAGTGGCAAAAAACATATTGTAATAAAGTTTCAGATTGGTAATCCTATGATGACTGTAAACGGGATTGAGATGGAGATAGACCCCGGAAGAGGAACAAAGCCTTTTATAGTGAACGGCTGGGACAGGACTGTCGTCCCGATTCGTGCAATTGTGGAATCTCTCGGCGGGACGGTAGGCTGGAGAAACGAAGACAAGATGGTTTGGATAATACTGGATACAACAACGATAAATATGTGGATTAATAACCCTCAAGCGAAGGTGAATGGAACACCTGTGTGGATTGATCTTAAAAACCATACTGTTTGCCCGATTATTGCAAATGACAGGACATTCGTTCCTGTACGTTTTGTTGCGGAGTCGCTTGGGTGTACTGTGCTATGGGATGGAAAAACGCAGACTGTAACCATTACATATGAGGGGTGAGAAAGTGCAGTATTATTACTCCAAAAGCTACAGAAGCGGATAGGGCATGGACGGAGAGAAAAAACGGTTAGAATGTATAAAAATATTAGAGAGAATTTAAAATCGGGAGGTGTATAATGAAGCTAATGAAAGGTTCGGAGTCTTTTTCTTTCAAAAATAGCTCTGATGTAGGCGTGCTTGTACTTCAGGGATTTACCGGTACAACAAGCAGTGTAATTTATCTTGGAGAATGCCTTGCAAAAGCTGGTTTTAACGTGGAAGGACCCCGGCTTAGCGGACATGGTACGCGCTGGCAGGACTTAAACAACGTAAAATACACTGATTGGATTGACGATGTGGAAAATGCACTTGAAAAGCTGAAGGAACGTGCAGATAAGGTATTTGTGGCAGGACTTTCTATGGGTGGAACCCTATCTCTATACTTAGCTGAGAAGCACCCTGATATAAAGGGAGTTATTTTAATAAATAATGCAATTTTGTTTCATGACCCCCGTATACCTTTTCTTCCGATTTTGAAGTATATTGTAAAATCGACACCCGCAATAGGCTCGGATATAAAAGACCCATCCAAAAAGGAAATTGCCTATGAAAGGACACCAACGAAAGGTGCCGTAGAGATGGTAAAATTTGTTAGTATTACAAGGGACAAGTTATCGGAAATTGTGCAGCCTACCCTTATTTTCAAGTCAAGAGGGGACCACGTGGTACCGCTTGACAATGCCGAGTATACTCTAAACCACATTTCTTCCAGGGACAAGAAGATTATATGGCTTGAAAACTCGTACCATGTTGCTACTATGGATTTTGATAAGGATTTAATTTGTGAAGAGTCAATAAAATTTGTAAATAGGCTGTTATGAAAGAGATAAAAGAAGGAGTAAAAGCTCCGGCCTTTTGTTTGAATGATGCAGCAGAGAAAGAATATTGCCTTAGCTCCACTTTGACAGTTCGTCCCATACTTCAAAACGTAGTTTGTAGGTAAATAGCGGGTTTGTTTGATGTGAAAGTGCTTGATTTTTCTTATTCATAGATACACGTATTTAGGATACATACTTGACATAGTTTTGTATTTGTATATAATATATTAGTTTCATTTATCGTATAAGCAAGATATATTAATATGAGTTAACAGGATAGATGAAAAATTTGAGATAAAGGAGTGATCTATGTATCCAAGAATAGTGAGAAGGAAGAATAAGAATGGTACTGTAATAGGATATGCACAGCTCTGTGAGAACAAATGGAACAGAGAAAGAAAGCGTTCAGAGGTAAAGGTAATATACAACATAGGAAGAACTGATAGGATTGATTGCGAAAGAATAGTAAGAGCTATTAAATCTTTAGAAACATTCCTCCCCGAGAAAGAGAGAAGGTATACAAAAGAAGAAAACCTTCCTATCTCTGCAAAACAGTTTGGCATGATATACCTCTTAGAAGAAGTATGGAAATCTCTTTCAATTGATAAAACGATAAAAAGACTTCTTAGAAAGAGAAGATACAGTCTTCCGTTGGAAAGAGTAATCTTAGCAGAAGTAATGAACAGAGCAATCTTACCTTATTCAAAGAAAGGAACATATGAATGGATAGAAGAAGACACATACTTTGAAGGGAAAGAAAAGATATCCTTGCAACATATGTATAGAGCAATGGACTTTCTCATACGGAATAAAGATGAGATAGAAAATGATGTCTATCTTTCAGTATCAAATCTCTTTAACAGAGAACCATTTATCGTATTCTATGATACA
>WFSP01000025.1 GCA_015485995.1 Caldisericales bacterium
CTACAACGCTCTCCACGCTATTTTCAATGTCTGATCGGATAATCGGGACAACGGGATTTTGAGGCTGTTGGTTAGCCGGAGCCGTTGCAGTCTTATTTACCCATGGAAACATTTTAGGGCTTTGAAATACGAGGTAGGTGCCAAAAATACCTCCGAGAATTCCTCCAATAATAATTCCGACAATTAATGCTACAAACCAGCTTCTGCTTCTTGTTTCATTCATTTGTATCACCTCCTAAAATATGATTGAATCTCCTTCATTAACAATTTTCACTTTATTGCCGAAAGCTTCTACATACTCCTCAGGGTGTTCCGTATGAACAGGGATAATGATTTTAGGATTAATCTCAGAGGCTATTTTAAATAAGTCTTCCTTCCTTGCGTGCCCTGACGCATGAATATGTTCCCTTGGATATAAATTGAAGAGTTTTAACCACCTGTTCATTCTTCGCTCATCAATCTGCTGCTCTTCAGAGTGTGCCTCAGAAGAGGAATGTATGTATTTGCTTCCCTTAGACGGCCTGAGGTCTATCAGTTCTTGCAAATCCCAATAGCGCATAACCAAAACAAAATCACGTTCGTTTTCTCTAATCTCTTTTGCCTTTATCGTTTTTACATCTCGTGTCTCCAAAACTTTTTTAATCCATTTTTCGGTATAGTCCTTGTCTATATACGTTCCGCTTTTTTTCTTTTTAAGATACACATAAATATTTTTATCCGCAAGGGCAGGGACAGGCATTCCAATTTTGTTCATTGAATCCATAAGATAAGCATCCTTTAAACTTATTACAAATTTTCTATTATTTTCTTTTGCAAGATTGTAAAAGGTAAGGAATCTGTTTATGTCCCGAATAGAAAAGTCCGCAATGACCAATCTGTCCGTACGTGAAATCACTTCTCCTGCACGTTCTTTTACTTTTTCCTCCGTCCAGAATTCTCTCGGAACTTCCCCTTTTCCCCTGAGGTTCGTTCCCTCTATAATCAATATGTCCGGTTTAAATGAAGCAGCATTTGTTACAAATCGTTCGGTATCCTCTTTATTCTTGCCGTGCATTCTTAGGTCACCGGTATAAACGATATTCCCCTCCTCTCCAGAAAAAACAAAACCCATTGCACCCGGAACAGAATGGTCTACGGGATATGCATATACTTTTACTTTTTCAAAAGAATTTATGCTGTTTACATTAACCGCAGTATGCGTTCCATAGTAGCCAGGAGTCTTAAAATTCCCTATCGCAGGACGCCTAATATATTTAAATATGGATGTTTCAAACTGAGTCGTAGAAACATCCTCCATAGTACGAAGCAAATATTCCGTAATTTTCGAAGTATAAACAGGAATTTCATCTCTGAGGAATGTGATATATCCGGAGTGGTCAAAATGTGCATGCGAAAGAAAAACAGCATCTACAAAGTTATCTTCTTTACCTTCTCCCAGATCAGTTATATTCTCTTTGTTGAGAAATGTGACAAGGTCATTCCTATACAATCCCTTGATTTTCGGAATAAGGCCCAGAAAATAAAGGTCACCAATCCCGTTTGCAACACGAGGGTTCAAATATTCCTCAAAAAAGAGGTTTCTCTTATTGTAATTCATTCCAAAATCAAGTAAAAACCTCTTTTTCGAAATTTCCAAAAATATTTTCGTACCGCCTATTTCTTTTACTCCGTCATAAAATGTTATTTTTCCCATATACAACAGAGTATATCATGAAATATGAAAATAGTATGAATTATTTACTCATAGCACAAAACCTTGTTAAATGCAGCAAATATGCTACTCCTGCAACTGTTGTTCCATAAAAAATTTTAGGCTTGTCAATGTTTAGAAACTGCTCAATAGTATCATTTACCACCGTAGTTCCTGTAACCCACAATAAATCAGCCCACTCTATATTTTTAACAGTAGAGTTCTCTCCCTCTACAACAACACCATTTATGTTTTTGCCTAATTGCTCATCGTCCAAATCCGTGATACAAAGCCGGAAGTTTTTAGAAAAGAATTCGGCAAAGCGTGGCTGGAAACCAACAAGGAAAATTTTGGGGTTTATATAATTTGTTTTGATAAAACTCACCGCTTGATCTGCACACTCACGAGGTTCGTCGTTCCTGCAATGAACAGTGTTCGAAATAAATCCTAATCCCCTTAACACTGCGTTTAATGTAGATATAAAAATTGCACGCTCATAATTTGTACGCATCTCAAGGGATAATATATCATTTATACTTCCTTCAAAGTTTCCATATAAATCCGTAAACGCTTGCCCTTTAAACCCTCTAAAGTTTGCTTCCATAAGACGTTCTCTTCCCTTTACAAGAGGGTAATCCAGGTCACTTGGGTTTCCAATTGCCTCCTCAGGGGTTAGAGGAAAAGCTTTAATACGAATTTTCTCAGGCCCAAGTTCATTTTTTTCAATAATTGTTGCAAATTTTTCTTTCAACTCTCCATAAATCATTATTCAGCCTCCCTAATTTTAATGCCTCTGTATTTAATAATAATGCATACTTTTTCACTTTTTACTTCATTCCACATATAAGAAGGGACATCGGCAGTTATTTCTCTACCGGAAACATTCAAAGCAATAATCTCACGGCTCTCTAAGCTTCTATGAGAAACAATATTTGCAGAAACCGTATTGAGCGTTGGAACCGGTGGCTTATTGGATGAAATATAGATATCTTCACTTGAAAATTCAGCAATGTATCGGCTACTTTCTCTTTCAGGAACAGGAGCAACGAGAGAAAACCCACCTAAGTCTGCAAGCACCATACTTCCACTGATTTTTTTTAAATACACAACAGGGATTCTATTCTTTTTTCCTTCTCCATTCTCCCTTATTTTTCCTTTTACGATGCGGAAAATCTTGTCACTTATTTCTTCTGCCTCGTATGGATCATGAGTTACAAAAAGTGTGGTAATAGATAAGCTTTTAATAAGTTGCATAAATTCTTGCCTTATAAATTTTCTCATTTCAAAATCTAAACTGGAAAATGGCTCATCCATAAGCAACAAGTCCGGGTTTGTAATGAGAGCCCTTGCAATTGCTACTCTCTGTTTTTCCCCACCACTGATTTTTAATGGATACTTATCACCAAGGTTTTCTATATCCAACTTCCTTAAAAATTTATTCACTTTTGAAGAAACATTTTTTTCTTTTTTTACTCTTAACGGAAAAGCAACATTATCAAACACAGTTAAGTGCGGAAACAGAGCAAGATTTTGAAAGATATAACTTATATTCCTTTCTTCTATGCTTAAATTCGTAACATTTTTATTATTTATAAAAATTTTTCCTTTCTCTACTTTTCGCAAACCACAAATTGCATTAAGTAGCGTTGTTTTGCCTGCACCATTCGAGCCGAGAACTACACCGACCTCTCCTCGATTTAGAGAAAAGAAAATGCTTTGTAAAATTCCCGAACTTAAAGATTCTAATTTCAAACCTAATTCTGCCATTGCAAAACTTTCCCTTCTATAAGACGAACTCCAAAATCAACCGAAATAGAAAGAAGAGCAACTGCAAGAAGTACCGAAAACATCAGAGGGGCATCTATCAGAGACTCACCTTTCATCAGCATAAAACCAAGCCCTGAAGGAATTGCAAGCATTTCAGCCACGACTCCTGTTCTAAGGGACATTCCGCTTTCAAGTTTTAATCCCGTAAAAATGTTCGGCATTGCAAGAGGCAAAATAATATTTTTAATTAGAGTAGTTTTATCTGAACCCATTATCCGCGCTGCATTTATTATGCTTTTATCAATACTCTTTACTCCGCGAATACTATTCAGGTAAATTGGAAAAAAGGAGCAAATCAAAACTGCAATAATAGGGACAGCGTTTGATATTCCAAACCATATCATAAGGATAGGTATCCAGCCAATAGAAGGAATGGGATATATAAGAAAAACGAGGGGTGATATCGTTTCATTAAATTTTTCATTTATGCCGGCAAATAATCCAAGGGCTATGCCGCTCAATGCCCCGATAATAAAACCGACAGAAACTCTGAAAAGAGTAAGCAGCGTGTTTTTAATAAGGTCACCTTTTACCGTTTCAAACAAAAACTTTTTTAAAACAGTAGAAAACGCTGGGAATAAGTACTGGGGCACAAATGGTAATTTGGCAATTAGCTCCCATATTACAAAAAATATAACTATGGGAATTAAAAACTTTAGCTTCCGTTCCATATAATATCTCCGGCATTAAATTTTTTGATGTATCCCCAATGTGCCAGCATGTCTATTTCTTTCTGTATCTCTGATTGGTTAATTTTAGTTGTATAAACAAGATTATTCATAGAATAACGAATAGTATTTTCATCGGAGTTCAAGTAACCCGCAACAATTTTCACTGCCTCATCTCTGTTCGAATTGACAAAATTTGTCCCTATACTCGTAACTCTTACAAGGTTCTTAACCAATGCAGGATTCTTCTTAATGATATTATCTTTTACAACCACGCAGCTTCCAGGCATATTGGGAAATATATCCTGAGATCTTAGTAAGATTTTAAAACCTTTAGAGTGAAGAATTGAGGCATAGTGCTCAGGAATAAATACTGCTTTTACAGCACCTTTTTCCATTAACGTAATTTCCTCAATAGGCTTTGTTCTTAACACCTTAAACTTTACGTTGTATTTCTCCTCAGCAAGCTTCATTACAAAATTTGCTGCACTCCCTTCACCAGGGCAAGCAATTTCTGTACCGTTTAGCTCCTTTATACTTTCTACACTACTCTGTACGACAAGTTCATACCCATATTCGTGTGTAAGTGAAACTATTTTGATTGGTACACCCCTTGAATAAGCAATAATTGCAGGTATTACACAGATATAACCAACATTTATATCTCCGCGGGAAAGCGCAGCGGCAAGTTCCATCCCCGTGGCGTACTGATTAAAAGAACCCAAATCAATTCCGTATTGCTCATAAACTTTCCTCGATTTTGCAACATAAGCCGATGCTGCGTGATCATTCATTTCCACAGCGAAATTTAATGAAGATGTTTTGGGAGATGTACAACCACCAACAAAAAATAAAAGAGCTACAAAAAAGAACAAGACTTTCTTCATAGTACTACCTCCTTAAAAAGTTTTTTCGATATATGCCTAAAACCAAGTTCCTTACGTACGGCCTTTATTCCTTTAAATCCCCTTTTGCTTATAACCACCGGATGGGTTCTTTTCCCATTAACAAGAGGTACTGCAAATTTTATATTGCTGTTCTTTACAGTTTTAAGCATTTTCTCCAGCTTATCTTTTTCAATGAACATTTTATTTGCAGGGCAAATCACTGCAAACTGAGAAAAATTACTAATGCAGGAGAGAGCCTCCTTAACAGACGTAATTATCGGCGTTTTCCTCTTTTTGTGAACAAAGAATTTAACCTGTTTTGCAGTTTGTATATTCTCAAGTTTCTGAGATAAGTTCCCTACTATAATTATTTCCCTTATTGGTATAAGTTCTTCATACTCCGTTATAATTTTTCTCGCACGATCAAGGCTACTTTCTTTTGCCGTCAGGATAATTAAGGAAAAGTAACCAAATCCGGTAGGATTAATATAAGGGACGTTTAATGTATCTCCATAATACGAAACATTTACGCCAGAATTTCCAAAAGCTATGAGAGCATTGTTTAAAAGTTTTATTTTTTCTGCCATTCTTCAATTTTTTCTTTAATCTTAGGATTTATATAAAGTTTGAGAGTTTCTATGATTCTTTCATATTCATCTGCATCAATTAAAACTGCAACAGGTTTTCCGCTGCGAGTAATAAGGAACGAATTCTCTTTGCATTGGTCCAGAATCCGTAAAAAATTATTTTTTCCTTCCGTTGCATTCACTACTTTAAGCATATTTACCTCCTGCAATAAAATTGCTGTTATTATAGCTATAAAATTGTAAAAGTCAATAGATATGGATAGATTATACGCTTAAACTATTTGTATGAATAGGATTTTTTAGGTGAAATTGATAATTTATTATCCGTTTAAATTACTTTTTTATCTCCCTAATAATTTTTTTGAGCTCTTCCTTGTTTTGTGCTATATTTTCTATTGAATTTACGATCATAGGGTTTAGCAAATCAAGGTTTGGTTTTCTTGTATCTTCCAAGATACCATAAATCTTTGCTCCGTTCGCATAGGCAAAGCCTATTTCCCAAGCTGTCCCGGAGTCTACATCAGTACCGTTTAATATTGCAAAAACAAAATCACACTCTTTAAGCAACCTCAAATCATGTTCAAAAAATGTTCTGCTGGAACTTTTTCCTCTCTCAAATAGGCCTGCGTCTCTATGAGGGAGGTATGTTTTAAATCCTGCTTTACTTAGAATTCTGTCAATTTCCTCCGCATATTTTCTCTCACCCGGCGTAAAAAGCGGCTCTGCAACATATACAAGCATAAAGCACCTCCGTTTTTTTATCTATTGTAACGTAAATTTAGTTATTTGAAATCTTCTGTTTTTTGCTATGCTATCAAAAACGGAGGTAAATATGGAAAATTGTAAAAAGAATAAATACAAGTGGATTGTTTTATCTGCATATATGTTTATTGCGACCCTAACACAACTTTTTTGGATAAATTTTGCCGCAATCGATACATACGTAGAAAAACTGTTGAATATATCTGCAATGAAAGTAGGTTTTCTTACAATGATATTTCCATTAACTTTTCTGATTCTCTCAATTCCAGCCGGAATAGTGATTGATAGAAAGGGATATAAATTTAGCATAATGTTTGGGGCAGTTTTTACTACATTTTTTGCCATATTTAGATTAATTTCACCCTTTTCTTATACAATGCTTCTTATCTCTCAATTAGGAATTTCCTTAGGCCAACCGTTTGTTTTGAACAGTGTCACAAAACTTTCAGGGCTTTGTTTTCCAAAGGACGAAGAAGCTACTGCGGTAGGGTTGGGTTCACTCGCTCTCTTTATTGGAATGATTGTTGGAATGGGGCTTACTCCACTGATTACCAAGCACTACAGTTTCATTAAAATGCTTCAAATCTATGCAACAACAAGTATTATAGGGGTTGTGTTCTTATACCTTGCGGACAAAAAAATACATGAGAAAGTTTCAGAGATCAAAGTAACTTTCACACAGTATGCAAACGGGATTAAAAATGTTTTAAAAATAAGAGACTTAATAATTCTTGGTATTATTGCATTTATTGCCATCGGCTCATTCAATGGAATTCTTACTTGGCTTGAGAAAATTCTTAACGAAATGCATAATATTCCAATGGAGAAAGCCGGAACAATTGCAACAGCATTAATTTTTAGCGGAATGGTGGGCTGTTTTATTATTCCTGAAATTTCCGATAAGACACACAGAAGAAAACCCTTTCTCATTTTAGGATTGTTAGTTGCAACAGTGTCTCTGACATTTTTTGCCTTAATAAAAGGAAATGCTGCTACCGATACGGTTGTTCTTTCTGTTATGGGGTTTTTTGCTATCTCAACATTTCCTTTGATGCTAACAATGAGTGCAGAAATATCAGGGGCAAAATACGCCGGTTTCTCTGCTTCGTTCCTGCAACTTATGGGCAATGGAGCCGCTGTGGCAATTGTGCCAATCATTAACTATTCCAGAAATATTTTTGGCAATTATAAAATTGCAATTCTAACAATTTCGCTGCTGTTCATTCTTGCCGCTGTACTTTCTGCAAACTTACACGAGAACACCTTTACCACACCCAAATAACTTTGCATTAGAAGCTCGAGACTGAATTTGTTGATAACAAGATTCCCTACTGAGATAACTCAGGACAACTGTTGCGCTTAATAACCTAAATAGGATGTCTATCAAATTTATTGAGGAAAGTCTATAACAACAGAAAATATCTGTTAGCAATTCAAGGAAATTTATCTTGTAATGCTAAGATAAAACTTATCGCAGTTTATCAAACATACATCCATGAAATATCATTACCTCAATTGTTGTTGCAACGCCAATCCCATCCTATGGTTCTCGTGTATAGGGTTTGGCTTTCACCAAAGATAAATGGCTTCTGCATACCTCTAAAGGAATTATCCTTAAA
>WFSP01000026.1 GCA_015485995.1 Caldisericales bacterium
ATTACAATATCAGTTTTCACGCCCTCTTCACTACGAATCTCTATGTAATCCACGTCTTTCCTTTTCACAAGCTCTCTAATTCGTTCCATATTTACCTCGCTTTCCGTATAACGATTGAGAAAAATAATAACTTAATTTCCATTTTGATTTATATAATCAAATATTTCTTTTAACCCTTCTTCTTTAAACCCTGTTTGATACATCTTTATCTTTTTGTCTTTCCCTAAAAGAATAATCGTTGGGATTTTTGCAATGCCTAATTGTTTAGGGACATTTCTACTCATTACATAGAGGGGAATATGTATATCTAAATCTTTTTCAAATTGAGTAATAAACTCCCTTCCTTCAGGCACTGCAACAAACATTTCAGCATTTCCTGGAACTTTACCAAGCATCTTGTCAGATTCAAGCATCCTATATTCCTTATGGCAATTTTCACAGTATATACTACCAAAAGAAACAATAACAAAATCCTTCTTCTTTAACTCGTCGTATATAGAAATCTTATTGCCATTCGGAGAAGTCAACATGATATCCGGAATTGGAGTAACGCCGTTTTTCATGTTTTCCACTTTCTCTATTGAATAATACTGGTTTTGGTATCTTATATAAGAAGTCACTTTTAATGAAAGAGAATATGCCCCATAAACAGCAAGTGCAAGTATTACAACTATGCCAACATTTTTAATTATTTTCTTCATAACACCTCCTTGACTAATTATAAAGAAAAAGCTTTTAATGTAAAGATTTTAATATATAATTTAAAAATAGAAAGGATGGCAAATTTTAGAAATAGAATATGATTTATCTTGTACGCCACGGGCAAACGGATTGGAATAGGAAAAAAATTATACAGGGTTGGATAAATGATATACCCCTTAACGAAACGGGGCGTAAGCAGGCGTTTACGCTTGCAAAGTATTTTTCCAACAAACATTTGGCATATATAGTATCAAGCCCTATAAAACGCGCACACCAAACAGCAAAAATAGTTGCACATAGGAAAAATATTAAAATCCTTACAGATAAAAACTTTAAAGAAATAAATTATGGCATATGGAGTGGAAAGAAGGGAAGTGAAATTGAAAAACTGTATCCGGAACAATGGAAAGAATTCATTAGTACTCCAGAGGATTTTCGCTTCCAGGAAGGAGAGTCTTTGGAAGAATTTTATAGTAGAGTTATAGATGGATTAGAAAAACTGAAAAATGAAAATGATGTTCTTGTTGTAACACATGTAAACCCAATAAGAATCATTCTCTCACACATTCTGAGCATACCGGTTAAAAATGCATACCATATACGTATTGAAAACTGCGCTGTTTCTGGTATGAAATATAGAAATGGAAAATGGGAGGTGGATTTCCTAAATTGCAGAATGATATAAAATCAAAAGTGGAGTTAAACCCATTTGAGGCAAAACATTATGATCTGTTATTAAATACGCTTTCGTTAGGCATTTACCCGTCTTTTACGAAAAGGGCAGTGGATAAAATTGATTTTGCCAAAGAAGAATCTATTTTAGACCTTGGCTCGGGTACAGGACGATTCAGCTGTTTGTTCCATAGAAAAACAAAAATTAAGACGTATACAGGAATAGATCTTTCGGAGATAATGATTAAACAAGCAAGAAAAAAATGTAGAAATTATCCGGATGCAAAATTTATTCAAGGCAACATTAGAGAAAAATTACCATTTAATGAGAATTTTACAAAGACTTTTATTTCATTTGTTCTTCACGGTTTTATTCAAAAAGACCGAGAGAAAATTGCAGAAAATGCGTATAGCGCACTAAAAGATAACGGGGAATTTATAATTTTAGACTATGCAGAGAAAAACGTAGAAAGTGCCCCTTTTTATATAAAGTTCCTCATAAGAAAATTAGAATGCCCCTTAGCAGAAGAGTTTATGAAAATGGATCTAAAGAAAATGCTAAAAGAAATAGGGTTCAGAGAATTTAAAGAGTATTTCTTTCTTGACAAATATGTAAGGCTTGAGGTAGCAACAAAGTAAGTGAAAAGAATCTTTCAATTTTTCAAAAAAGAAATAAAGTGGTACATCCCAATAATGATAATGCTTACACTTGTAGACTTTTCACAAGTCATAATTCCTATCTTCACAAAAAAAGCGGTTGATGCAATAGGCAAAAAAAATATCAACCTTATTGTCCAGTATGGCCTATACGTTTTGCTCATTGCGGGAGGCATCATTGTTATTAGATATACGTACAATTACATCTTAAGGAAGCTCGTGCTAAAGCTTGACTTCGAATTAAAGACAGCATTATTTGATAAATACCTATCTATGCATAAATCCTATTTTGAAAAACAGGAAATAGGAGATTTAATGGCCAGGGTAACAAACGACACTCGCGCCGTAAGAATGTTTCTTATAATGGGATTTTTGGGGGGAATGGATATTTTATTACTCGGAGTAACCACATTTGTTATGATGTTTATAATGAGCCCAAGGTTATCAATATTTGTATCTATCCCATTATTTCTACTTATTCCTCTTGCCTTAAACTTTGGGCACAAAATTCATAGATATTTCAAAAAAGTACAGAGCTTATTCGGAGAAATGACAGTGCGGGTCCGGGAGGCAATTAGCGGGATACGCGTAATAAAAGCATTTACCAGAGAGAGCTTTTACTTAAAACTATTCGATAGTGTAAACAAAGATTATTTAAGCGAGAATATAAAACTTGTAAAATTGGACGGTTTCTTAGACCCTGCTATTGACTTTCTCATAGACACTTCTCTATTTATTTTAATTCTATGGGGAGGGACTCTCGTAATTCAAAACAGAATTACCATAGGGACGCTCGTTGCTTTCTCTCAATATATTAATACTCTTGCATGGCCAATGATGGCAATCGGTTTTACCATTTCACTAATGCAGCGTGCACGAGCATCTCTCGGAAGAATAGAAGAAGTTTTGCACTCCGAGCCTGAAATAAAAGATTTTAATCCTATAAATGTAGAATCACTGAAAGGCAATGTAGAAATAAGAGGCCTGAGCTTCAAATATCCGGATGCAGAAGCGAACGTTCTAAAAGGAGTCTCAATAGAGGTAAAACCCGGAGAGCTTTTAGGCATTACAGGACCAACGGGAAGCGGAAAAACCACTCTGCTTGAACTTATATTACGTGTTTATAACCCACCACAAAACACAATGTTTATAGATGGTTTTGACCTTCTAACAGTCCCTTTGAAAACACTAAAAAAGAGTATCGGATACGTTCCTCAGGAGCCATTCCTGTTTAGTGACACTCTTTTGGAAAATATAAAATTAGGGAACAAAGATGCCTCAATGGTAGAAGTAGAAGAAGCGGTAAGAATAGCGGCAATTAAAAAGAATATAGACACACTTCCTAAAAAATTTAATACGCTTGTGGGAGAAAAAGGCATAATGCTTTCTGGAGGAGAAAGACAACGTATTGCAATTGCCCGTGCAGTAATCACAAATAGGCCATTAATGCTTTTTGATGACCCTCTCTCAGCAGTAGATACGGATACGGAAAAAGAGATCATAAGAAATTTGAAAGATTACCTCAAGAAAAACCATATTACAGCGATTATCACATCACAGAGAGTAAGTGCTCTTGCCGCAATGGACAGAATAGCAGTACTTTCCGGAGGAAAAATTACAGAACAGGGTAAACCTGATGTATTGTACGACAAAAAGGGCTACTATTATCACCTTTATAGAAAACAAATATTGGAAGGAATGGAAACGTAATGAAAAATAAATATTACATCAAACGGTTCATTCCATATATTACCAAGTATAAATTGTTAATAGTCGTTTCATTTATATTTTTGATTATAGCAACTCTCTGTTCAATGTTTATCCCATTGCTTTCCAAACAAGCAATAGATAAATTTATACAGGTGAAGGATAGTCAAGGGCTTTTAAAAATTGCGGGCCTTCTCGCCATCACAGCCTTTGTTCTATTTGTTTCAAAAATCATCCAGATATATACCACAAACTTAGCTGGCCAACGCATTATGAAAGATTTACGGCACGATTTATTTAAGCATATGGAAAACCTGGCAGTTTCCTATTTCTCACGTGAACCTTCGGGAAAAGTAATTACGAGAATAACAAACGATGTGGAAAATATGAACCAACTTCTTTCCTCAGGTATTGTCGCTCTGTTCGGGGATCTTGCACTTATTGCGTTTGCATTCATTTTCATTTTTTATATTAATTTTAAGCTTGCGTTAATCGTTGTTATTCCGATGCCGTTCGCAATACTCGCGGCAATATTTCTCGGTGGAAAAATGGAAAGGCTGTACGAAAAGGTTAGGGATTTTGTGGTTAAATTGAATATAGAAATGCAAGAAACACTTTCCGGAATTGTCCTCGTGCAAACCTTCGGTGCCGAGGGAAGGCAGAGATCAAAATTCAGAAAAATCGCAACCGGATACAAAAATACGTTCCATAAGGCACAGATGACATCCATAATGCTAAGGCAAAGCATAAACGTTCTTTCCTTCATCTCAATAAGTTTAATAATTATATTTGGCGGTACTATGGCAGTTCGGGGAAAAGCTACAATTGGCACAATAGTTGCATTTCTTGCTTATCTCAACAGCCTATACGGTCCGTTAAGAGATTTATCTGATAAATTCTCCATTTTACAAAATGCTATTTCCTCAATGAAAAAGCTCAGCAATTTTCTTGACGAAAAAGATATTATACCCGACCCGGAAACCCCCATATTCAAAGAAAATATCGTCGGGGATGTAACTCTAAAAAATGTGCATTTTTCATACGACAAAAACACGCCTACTTTGACAAATATAAATCTTAATGCACGACACGGGGAAAAAATTGCAATAGTAGGATTTACCGGTGCGGGAAAATCCACAATAGCAAACCTTGTACTTCGTTTTTATGACCCGGATAGCGGTACAGTAGAAGTTGACGGGACAAATATCAAAAAATTTGAGAAAAAGTTTATACGCTCCTTTATGGGCATGGTCCTTCAAAATATATTTATATTCAAAGGAACAGTACGGGAAAATATAACACTGGGTAGAGAAGATATCGGAGATAATGAAATCATAAGGGCAGCAAAAGAAATCGGTGTGCACAGTTTCATTACAAAACTACCCCAGGGATATGACACTGAGCTCTCCACTGAAGGGAAAAACATTTCCCAGGGAGAAAGGCAACTTATCTCCTTCACGAGAGCACTTGTATACAACCCCAAGATTCTGCTTTTAGACGAAGCAACTGCTTCAATAGATACAAATACGGAAGAGCTTATAGAAAAAGGGCTAAAGAAACTTATGGAGGGTAGAACTTCAATAGTCATTGCACATAGGCTCGCTACAATAAAAAATGCAGATAAAATTTACGTAATAAATAAAGGAGAAATAGTAGAAGAAGATTCGCATAATAGACTTATGAAAAAAGAGGGGCTATATTATGAACTATACACAATGCAATTCGAGAAAATCTAATTTCTCCTCTTACTATTTTTTCTGAGTTACCTGCGTTGCATTCCCTATATTCTTAATTTCTAAGTTTGTAACATTTTCCACGGTAGTTTTATTACTTTTAAATGTAACAAAGTTATCATCAAGTACCTTCACAACAAAAGGTTTGGCGTTTACCTCAGAAACATATATCTTTCCATTTCTGTTTATGGTTCTCTTACTGTCCTCTTTACTGTAAGAATATGAATAAACGGTTGAATTATATCCATTTACCGTCTCAGTACCTACCTTTTTGGCATTTTTAAAAAAATCTCCAAACTGATTTTTATCTTCCGAATAAATTTCATTTAAAATATCCATTGTAAACCGCCTGTTAAGTTTATAATATGAATACATAAACATCGAAGGGCTCTTGTCACGTGAAATTATATCCCATTGATTATTTTCCGTATTTAATTCATATTGTACATTCTTCAAATGAACACGCTTAAATATGATATTGCTTGCCCCGTTTTTAAGTTCTGTTTTTGAAATAGTAAAAAGGCTGCTTGAATTCGTAATAAAATTGAATACAATTGCCCGGGTTTCTTTGCTGTTAATTTTAACAATAACCGTTTTTTGTGCATCGAAATTTGTAGAATAATTAAGGTCTTTTATTGCAGTTGAAACTACGCTAAGGGGGTCACCTTTTATAGACTGATTTTCATTATTGTTCGTATTATTACTCAGCCCGGGTTGTTTAATGCTACATCCCGAAAAAAGAACAACTGATACAACCATTAAAACAATTACCGTAATTAATTTTCTCCGCATAGAGCGCCTCCATTTAAAAGTAATGACCACATTATAAATGAAATTTGTAAAAAAAGAAAGGGAAGGCGATGGGGTCACCTCCCCTGGCATGAATAAGAAAGGAGGTAGGTATCAGGTATTCGGTGGCGAATATCTGTATCTACTTATTGGGAAAAAGTATAATGGATTTTTTTTCTTTGTCAAGTAGTTTTTTAAACTTTTTTTAAAAATCTCAAAATTAGTATTAATACGACCTACATAAGTTCAAAATGCATAAGGCTCCTGTAAAGGTTATATACTAGACAAACAGGTAAATGAAAGCTAAACATATACAAAGGCAAGGTATAATATTTAACAGCAATGATTATCAGTATGTGCATAAAGCGAATAAAAAATAAGGGGGGACAGCAACAAGACAACAAACCTAAGTGGCCTCATAACGGCATTAATAATTGCATAAGTTCAGAAACATATGAGACTCTTGTAAATGTGATATACTGGACAAAAGAGTAAATGAAAGCTAACACATATACAGGAGGTTAAAGAGTATGTTTAATGATGATTACCAATATGTATATGAAAGAAGAAAAACAAAAGGAAACAGTATTAGCAAATCAAACAATATGCTAAAAGGAAAAGTATTGGCTCTATCTGATGGTACAGCAGTACATCTAAGGAGTGCATCGTTATTCTCTATGAGTAAAACTGCACAGTTTAGATTAAAAGTAATAGAGTTCTCTAATAAATACAGTGTTAAAGAAGCATCAGATGCATTCAATGTATCAAGGGCTACTATATACAGATGGAAGAAGTTGTTAAAAGATTCAGGCAGTAAACTAAACAGCCTCATCCCTAAACCAAGGAGGCCTAAGAGATTGAGAAAGATGACAGTAGATCCAGAG